>NZ_CDRRUH010000001.1:0-156303 GCF_977045365.1 Fusicatenibacter sp. | reverse complement strand
CTGACGGGTGGAAAACTGAATATTTCCAAAGGCATGATAAGCAGACTAAACCGGGAGTTTGCTTTAAAAACTGAGCCTGAACGCAGGTCTGCCTATGTAGATATGCTGCTTTCCCCTGTTATGTATACGGATTGTACAAATGCCAGGGAAAACGGAAAGAGCTGTCAGGTATATGTCTGTGCAACACCGGACGGAAAAGCCCTGTACTTTGCCCGCGAGAAAAAGGGACACGAAGGAGTAAAGGGTACGGTTACAGAATACTATCAGGGGATCCTTGTCCATGACCATGATATTACCTTTTATAATTATGGAGCAGATCATCAGGAATGCCTTGCCCATGTACTGCGGTATCTGAAAGCCAGCATGGAGAATGAACCAGACCGTACCTGGAATAAAAAAATGCATGCACTGGTGCAGGAAATGGTCCACTTCCGAAATGGATGCCGGCAGCCACACGGACCAGATACGGAAATAGTCTCCGGATTCGAAAAACGATGCCGTGAGATACTGGAAACTGCCCAGAAAGAATATGAAGACATTCCGGCAAATGATTATTATAAAGACGGGTACAATTTATTCCTGAGAATGGAGAAATACATGCACAACCATCTGTTGTTCCTGCATGATATCCGGGTACCTGCCACGAATAATGAAGCCGAAAGGCTTCTAAGGAATTATAAGCGGAACCGACAGCCTCTTTCCTATAAAGTAAAAAATAGGGACACCCGCTTTTAACAAGTATCCCTATAATCTATCAATTATCTGATAGCTCTCTATTCATTTTCATATTCAGAATTCTTTGTGTTCCCCGTACCGAGGTCTAATGCAACAACAACGGTTACTTTCTTCACAAGGCTCTTTTCTTTGTGATTTTCGCCTATTTTTTTGAAACTGAAAAACTCCACAAAGTGCGTAAATTCAAAGATTTCTACATATTCTTCCTTTGTAGCAACACTACAGTCTCGACAGTTGTTTCAGTTTCCAAGGGAAGTTCTTTCACTTCCTCGCCATCAACAGGCACAGGGAAGTTGAACACAATCTTTCTTATCCAGCTTCCGTCTTTCCTTTTCTCCGGGAACATCTCAATTCGCTCGATAAAGGCTTTCATAAACTCTTTCTGTTCCGCTTCTGTTGCGGAATGGTAGACTTCATCAAATGCCAGTAAGAGCCGATAGATATTGTTACCGGAGATTTTCTCCTGCTGAATGCTGCGGATTTGACCTTGCAATTCGCCAATCTGAACTTCGATATCCTCTATTGTATCATACTGCTCATCATAGCGGCGCTGCAAGTCCAAAATCTTTCTGTCATAGTGGGCATCGTTGATGTCCAAGGTGTCCATCTGACGCTCCAAGCGGCTTTTCGTTCCAAAGGCTTGCTTCAACTGTCCTTGCAGGACGGCGATCTGCTTTTCCATATCCTCTGTATCAACAGCCGAGCCGATTTTCGCCTGAATCGCTTCTACAAACCGGGGATTGTTGACCATAGCGGATATAATCTTAGCCACAAACTTGTTGATCTCCGTCTGCTCGATATTCAGTCGGAAGCTGCACTCATGTCCGGTAGGTGTTACCGTGTTTTTGCAGTAGTAATAATACCTCGTTTTCTTGTCCTTGCTGTGAGCCCTGGCGATATTGCCGTACATACTCTTTCCGCAGCATGGGCATTTCAGAATGCCGGACAGGATGTGTGCATGATCTGGATTGTTGACCTTTTCCCGCTTAAAGGAATTGATCTTACGCTTTTCCTGTGCCAGATACCAATCTTCTTCCGAAATGATGGCTTCGTGCTGTCCCTCATAAATCGGGAACTCCGACTGCTCAACTACGTGCATCTCATTTCTTGTGCCTTGCTTCTTTTCCGTCCTGCGTCTGCCATAGGCGATCTTTCCCATGTAAACGGGATTGTCCAATACATCCTGCACGAAGTTCCTTGAAAATCCGGGAATGGTATTGTTCTGCCGCAGTTTCTTGATAAAGCCGTTGCGGTTCAGATATTTAGCAACCCCGGCAACGCCCTCGTTGGTGTGAATGTAGCGGTCATAAATGACACGGATTACTTCCACTTCATCCTCCGCAATGACCAAATCTCCGTTTTCCAGTTTGTAGCCATAAGGAGCGAAACCACCGTTCCACTTGCCCTCACGAGCCTTTTGCTCACGTCCTGCCATTGTCTGGGTGCGGATATTCTCTCGCTCTATTTCTGCCACCGCAGACAGCACGGAAATCATCAGCTTTCCGGCATCCTTTGAACTGTCGATGCCATCCTCCACGCAGATCAGATTGACACCGAAATCCTGCATGAGCTGCAAAGAGTTCAGAACATCCGCCGCATTTCTGCCGAATCGGGACAGCTTAAAGACCAGCACATAGGAAACGCCGTCCTTGCAGTCCTGGATGTCATTCAGCATCCGTTGGAAGTCCTGCCGCCCTTGGATATTCTTTCCGGAAAATCCCTCGTCAGAATACTCCCCGGCAATAACCATATCTTCGTATGCCGCATACTTCCTCAGCTTGTCACGCTGGGCATCCAAGCTGTACCCGTCAACCTGCATAGAGGTGGACACTCTTGTATAAATATAGCATTTAAGTTGTTTCTTTTTCAGAATCTCCACCTCCCTCATTCATTTCCTTTACCATAAGTCCCTCGTTGCGGATATAATACTCCAAAAGCCACAGCACATAATCCGGTGCATGGCGGTTGTCCAATTCCCACTCGGTCATAGTCCGGTAAGGGATATGGACGAGCTTGCAAAAATCTTTCCGGTTCAGTCCTGTGCTTTCCCGCAACTTGATAATTCTGTTCTTACAATCCATCTGTCTTTTCTCCATAAAAAACAAAAATACACGTTGCGTAATCATTATAGCATAGCCGCAGTGAATACGCAACGTGTAAATTGTAAATTTTTACGCAGCCTTATTCGTCAAAGGCTGTGCTTGATTACTTTCCTTGGAATGCTCCACTTTCTGAGGGGCATCCTGTTCCAATTTATCCAAAACCTGATGTCCATATTTCTGGAGCATCTGGCTCATAACATCCACACAGCGGACAAATGCCGCATTATATTTTGCATCCTCATAATATTTCTTCAATAGGCAGTTACCTCCATCAAATTTCCATGTCCTGTCCACGCTTACGGGCAGGTGCTTTGTGTTCCTGTGTTTCCTTTCCTCTGGCGAGGATGGAATTGATAAAAGCCCGAACCTTTTCGGATGCAATTTCCAGTGCATCCAGGAAAGGCTGGGCTTTTTGCTTCAACTCTTGATATTTTTTATTCGCTTCTTCACATCGCTGCTTCCAAATGGATGCAGACTTTTGAGCAGATTCCAGTTTCCCTTTCAATCGCTCATTCTCTGCATGAAAGAGAATGCCGTTGGTGGCATAGCGTTTCAACGTGTCGCATTCATCCGGTGTCAGCGTGATATTGTTTCCGAACGTGGCTTTCTTGCCCATCGCTTCAATATCCTGCACCGTAAGTGCAATGGCCTTTGCTGCCTTGGTTTCCTTTTGCAGAGCTTCCAGTTTCTTTTTCTGCTTTTCCGTAGCAGCTTTAGCATCCTCCAAACTCTGTTCTGCCTGTGCCACCTGTCCTGTCACAGCTTCCAAACGCTGCTGTTCCGCCTGCACCTTAAACTGTGTCACCGTCAGATGTTCCTCGGTGCTGCCACGCTCTCCACGCTCCACATCGGTATATCCGGCAGCACGCATGAAATTAAAAAAGTCATCCTGCAACACGCTGTAGGATGACCTTAAAATCTTTTTTCCTTTTTCATTGAGCTTGGGATTTCCGTCCTCGTCAAGCACCGGTTTGGAGTCCCATTTCTTACTTCGGCTGACTTGTGTGATCGTTTCCTTTACCGTTCCCCGGAGAGCTTCATCCTTACATCGCTTCGACCAAAGGATCTGCTTTTCCACTACCGGAATATAAACCACATGGAGGTGATAGTGGTACACATCCTCGCCAAGAGCTTCGGACATTGCCCGGTTGTGCTCATCGGCGTGCATCACAGCAGAGAGGATATACTGCTCACCGCCTACGATCTCCACGGCGGCTTTATAGGCATCAGCATAAAACTGTTTTGCAAATTCATAGCCGCCGTGGTTGTAGAAATAAGCGGAGTTCACATCAAAAACCAACTCGCCGTATTTGATGGCATCCGGTTTCAGACCTCTGGTGGAGATCACGCCATCCTGTTCCATTTGCTCAAACATTTTCACATAATCATCGGTGGGAGTCTTGAAGTGAACATTCAGCGGAGTGCGTTCCGGCACAATGTCTTGATTGCTGTAACTGTCCTTTTCTCGCTCATTGTGTTCCTGTATTTTTGCCACATCGTCCGGTGTCGGTAAGTCCTGATTCCGGGCTACGGTGCGGTCTATTCCATCATTTCTTGCCATAGATTTTTTGTCCTTTCCTTAAAATTTGCAGACAGCGGGGAGCTGCGGAGAGGCACTTTTTCAAAGTGTAATAACCCACTATAACACTTTCATCCATACTGGCTGCAAAGTGCCGTGGGCTCTCCGAGGGCTCTCCCGAGGGGGAGTGCGGTTGCTGCGGCAACCTCTGCTGACCAATGCGAAAATGTCTGCAACTTTTCCCATGGTCAGCCCGTCTGCATGAAGCTGTTCCGGTGAACTTCTCTTTGCAGACGGCGGCAGCGAAAAGCGTATCTTTCACTGCCATCCATAGACAGCACTGCGGTGTGCCTATGGGGACGGGAACTACGAGGGGATGTTGCCGGGGCATCACTTCTCCCGTCTTTGCTGCCATACGATGTCGTATCCCAGCACATCGGCAAGCTCCAATACTTCCTTGTATCGGATGCTTTCCCGCTGTAATTTTGCGGACAGGTTGGAAACGCTGTCGCTCCAACCGTACTCGTCCGAGAGCAGGTCAACTACTTCCTGCATAGTCATTCCGGCACGGATGATCTGTGCCTTGATTTCGTTGCGTACATTCATATTGTAAATTCCTCCATATTTTTGATTTACAATTCGGTGCAAAGGCTACTCCCCAAAGCGGAGCAGATGCACCGAACAGTGAAAAATCTGCTTTCTCCAAAATCGCTTTCATTTTGTGAGTGCGATACTCTGTCCATACAGGCATATATCCCACTTTGCTGTTCCGTGGGATTTTGTCTGAAACAGTGAAAACACCCATTGTTTCGTAAACTGGGTGCATGGTTTGGAGAAGCACGATTTGGTGAAATGGTTTCGTCCTGCGGTCAAGAACTTTGCTGTTTCCATTACCATTGATTTTCAATGCCCGAAAACAGGTCAGTTCTGACAGCTGATTATTCCTATAAAAAAGGAAAACAGGTAAAACGCTGTGTACATACATACAGAAAACGAAAGACAGGAATCAGTCCTTCCATTCCTCCGGTACGTACGTACATGGCGAAACGTCGTAAAACCCGTTTATATTAGGTCGTGCCACAGCTTCCACACCCATAAATCCCCATACCCGCCGTCCGGCTGAGTTGGTGATGTTGTTGCAATGCTCCAAATTAAATTTCTTTGCATTGGCAACCATGGCATCGCTGAAGCTGCGGGATTTCAGAGGGGCAAGGGAGTTTTCCTCACACCACAGGCGATAGATAGCGTAAAAGTCCTTGGAACTGATGGACGCATCCGCCTTGCGCCGGATATATCCCTCGGAATCCATGAAGTCAAAAATGTTGTTATTGTCACGCTTGACCGCTTCCCGGTTTTCACGGATGCGGTCGCTCTCCGTAAACTTAAAGTTGTTGGCAACAAGCCGCTGCAAGCCTTCAAATGCCCAGAGGAAAATCCCCTCGGCTTCGGCTTTCATCTTCTCTGCAAGATCGGGATCGTCGGCTCTGTCCACGGGCTTTTCCTTGGTAGTCAGCACAAGCTGTCTACGGTAAAAACCATCGCTACGGTCATACAGGGCTTGCAGATCGCCATTGCTGAATGCCATCAACCGGGCGAACATCCAGCCCTGATAGCTCTGTTTACCTTTGCGTTCCAAATCCATCTTGCCCTGTGCGGTTACAATGGATTTTACATAGTTGGTCTGGCGCAGAGCTTCCATCCGCATATCATCATCCACGCACAGCAGGATGTGTTCCAGATCGGCACGGGCGAAGCGGTTTTCGGAAATTTTACCGATACTGCCGTCTTTCATATTCGTGCCGAATATGGTGGACAGCACCGCACCGATTTGAGATTTGCCCTCGCCGCCGTTGCCCTTAATTACCATCATGCGCTGTCCCTTATTGGAGGGAATCAGGCAGTAGCCGATAAATTCCTGCAAGGTGGGAATATCTTCTTCATAGAGCAAACCGTCCAAAAAGTTCAGCCACAGGGCAGGTGCAGCAGCGTTTGGATTGTAGGAAACAGGCAAGCGGCTCTGTACAATTTCCTTTTTCCCCTCGATAAATCTCCCATCCAGCATGAGCGTTCCGTTGGCAACATGGATGCGGTCAGGCTGCGGCGGAAGATCCTCAACCATTGCTTCCAGTTTCAGCAATTCCATGATGTTTTTGATCTTCTGCGGTACGCTGCTGATGGTGTAGCTTTTCAGCTTTTCGTAGACCTCGCCCCGCAGGAAAATATCATCCGTCACCCGTCCATTGGGCGTAAAGAAAGCCCTGTTTGCAAAGATGATTCTGCGCTCCTGCAGAAATTCTTCACAAAACAGAGCTTCGTTGATGTTCTGCCCGTCAAACCAGACAGGCAAATTCATATCAGGCGTTTTCCGGTTCTTCGCCATGGTGCGCCACCTCCTTTTTCTTTCGTGCGGTGTACTCTTGCAGAAAAGCAATTTTGCCGTCCTGCATCAGTTTGTCCACCAGTGCAACCCGTTCTTCCAGATCACCCACCGTCAGCACATCTGCCATATATTCGATATGGCAGTGCATCTGGCAGGCTTCCACAAAACGGTCATCCAGAGCATCTTCCGGTGTCTTGGGTGCATATCGTACTTTCCAATCTTCCAGCAGATGCAGATAATCCGTCAGCACCCGGAAACACAGCATTTCATCCTCCCGGAACTGACGGATATAGGGACGCTTTGGCTTGACAATAGCTACGTCAGTGGGCGGTTTCGGGTCAAGCCCGAAGTCCGCAGCCAGCTTTTGTGCTGCTTCATAACTACTCAGATCGAACAGCCTTGCCACAAGGTCAATTACATCTCCCTTGGCTCCGCAGCCGAAGCAGAAGAAATAGTCCTCGTTCAGCCTCAAGCTCGGATGCCTGTCATTGTGGAACGGGCAGCAAGCCATACCGCTGCGGTTGACTTTCAGCCCGTAGTGTTCGGCGGCTTGCTTCACGCTGATCGCCGCCTTGATGTTTTCATAGATTGTCATAGAAAAACCTCCGTTCATAATAGTCTGGAAAGCACGAAGCACCCGCCGTGATTGGCAGGTGTTTCGCCCTTTCTACTATGGTTATGACGGATTTTTCAAAAAGCAGGCTAATGACAGGACAACCCCGTTTCAAAAAACAGGACAACTTTTTGGAGGATGTAGATTTCTTCACATTTGCATGGTATAATTAGAAAAACAAAAAAACAGGACAGGAGGGCAAGCATGAATCAAGAACTGATGACATTGGATTTTTGGCAGGACACGGTCATATATGAAGGCAAAACATTTCCTATCGGTACTCTTGCCTGTGATGCGCTGAATGTCCCTGCGGATACCATTGCTAAAATGAACGAGCAATGCGAGAAAATCAATCTGCTGCTTGGAATATTAAACACCGGACAGGATGCTTCTGCACTCTTTCCTATGGCAAAGGAAGCTGCGTTGGCAATGTTACATATTCTCAGTCAAACCCCACCGTTTTCCTATATGAATATCCCAAAGCACAGAGAACGGATTGAAAAAGTCTTTACTGCGGACAATGCGCTGAAATATGTGGAGTTTGCCATAAAAGCCGCAACCAATTCCTTGCAGTTTGAGGAAGTTCCGAACTATGCTGATGCAATCATGCTCCAGCGTTACACCGCTGTATTCGGGCATCTGGCATACTCTCTCGGAGAATACCAAGCCGCAATGCTTGATTTTGCGGAAAAATCAGACGGAAACGAAGCAGATCGCACCGCAGATGGCTTCGCCAAAATGTTCGGCAGCTATTTCCCGCCGGAGTTCTCTATCACAGAGGGCAATGCCTGGATGTCTACCCTGAACAATTCCGTTCAGTATGTATCAGTCATCCGTCCCGGCGAAAAAGTGGCAAAGCTGGTCAAGCGGATGCACTATGTATCCTTTGTAGGAATGTTCCGATCTGATCTTTTTGAGGGCTTGTGTGTCGGTCATGCACCGAAGAAATGTAAAATCTGCGGTAAATGGTTTCTGACTACCAACGCAAGGCATACCAAATACTGCGGCGGCTATGCGCCGGGGGACAAGCTACACCGCACCTGCCGACAGATCGGCAATCTGAAAGGCAGAGAACAACGGGAGCTTGCAGACGATCATCCTGTTATCCAGATATACGAAAAGCGGCTGAATACCATAAACCGCTATATCAAGCGTGGCAAACTGGATGAGGATTTAGCAGAGGTTATGAAGAAACTGGCGAAAGATAAGATGCTCCGGGCAAAAAGTAATGTCGCTTATGCCCAGGGTGCTTATGAAAAAGAAATGGAACAGGCTAATTTGAAGAAAGAAGCAATGAGAAAACTTTGAAGTTTGCAGGGGGAAATTTATGGATTACTGTGAAAACAATTTAACGTATCAGGACTATGTTTCATTAAGAAATTCTGTTGGTTGGGATAATTTTGCCGAAGAACAGGTTGCAAAATCTATAGGTAATAGTTTATATAGCGTCACTGTTTTAGAACATAATAACACTATTGCAATGGGAAGATTAATTGGAGATGGAATTTATTATCTGATAGCTGATGTAATTGTAAAACCAGAATTTCAGGGAATGGGGATTGGAAGTAAAATTATTGATATGCTTTTAACATATGTGGATAATAGAACTCCGATCGACGGCAGGTCAAGTGTTCAACTGATTGCCGAACAGGGTAAAGAAAACTTTTATATAAAAAAAGGATTTAAAATTATCCCACATCAATTTTGCGGCTCTGGTATGCGCAAAATCATTAGAAAGTAAAAATAAAAATTATGCTTCGATGAAGATATATAAACACCATTAATACGGAGGAGGTGCGCTATGTTGCATTCTTTTACATGGAATATGACCGGATACATACCAAAATACGCTGTCAATCCGCACGGTGATGGTATCATTCCCTATATGGCAGAGCGCATCTTCCAACTGGAACCGGAGCCGCCAGCGGTGGGCAGTCTGAATGAATATATCCTGTCTGCCTTGCGGGAAAAGAATTTGATATATTTCTCGTTCTTCCTCCACCATTATGAGCCACAGCTCAATAAGCGCATCAAAGGCTTTTGGGGTGTGGATGGCGGCGATCTGTACGATACAGACCGTTTTATAGATATAAAGCTCTCCTGCAGGGAACAAATGCTCCAAAAGCTGATGGACTATGATCCTGCCAAGGGTGCGGAGTATGCTACATACATTTTCCCGTTCATCCGGGATGCTATGCTCCGCTTCCGCATGGGCGAAGAAAAATGGTCGGTATCCTCTCTGACCAATTATAAAATGGTGCGGTCAATGGCTTGGCTGTACCATAACACCAAGGATGCGGTCAGCGAGTTTTCCAAAAAGTATAACTGTGACTTTGCCCTTGCGGAAGAATATCTGAGAGTTGTTCGAGGTATCCGCAATCAGCAACCATTCTATGTGACAGATGAGGACGGCGAGGAAACGGGCGAAGATGTTGCTCTTGATGATACTTGGAACTACTCCGACATCCTCTGGAACGGCATACAGGCAGAAAAGGTGCAGCGAGCTTTTGATAAGCTGAACTACCGGGAACAGACCTTGCTTGAAAAGCGGCTGGCAATCTGCATGACCTGCGGGCATGTCGGCTCATGGAAAGGCCGTCCCACCTTTGAGGAACTGGCTGTAATGTTTGAGGGCAGCACTGCCAGCGGTGCGGAGCGAGCCTACCGCAGAGCAGTGGACAAACTGACAGAATTGTTGGTTGCCGAGGGCGCAATCCATGCTGTCCGCTTGAAACAGAAATCCAAGACCAAACGAAAAAAGAAAATCGCCACCGCAATCTACGAATACCAAGCAGACTGCGACGGCGAATGGGGCCAGATTTCATTTGATTTTGAGAACGGCACATCAGAAATAGTCCGACTTGCCGATTGGGATACAATGAAAACAAACCGCTTTGCGAACAAGGCAATAGCCTACCTTCTAAACTGCGAAAACGAGAAGTTGCCAAAGGAAACGATAGTAGCGTTTGAACTATAAAAGGAAATTGACGAGGAACGAGAATGAAAACAATCGCAATCATAGATGATGATATTCATATTGGAGATATGCTGAGAGAAGTGCTGGTGCAAGAGGGCTATTCTGTTCTTCGTGCATACTCCGGCACAGAAGCGTTATATCTTCTTTCACAAAACAAGCCCGATTTGGTGCTGCTGGATCTGATGTTGCCGGGATTGTCTGGCGAGGAAGTTCTGCCCCACATTGAGAACATTCCTGTTATCGTTCTCAGCGCAAAAGTAGATGTGCAAGACAAGGTAAATCTTCTGCTGGGCGGTGCGGCAGATTACATGACCAAGCCTTTTGATACAAAGGAGCTTCTTGCCCGTATCACTGTTCAGCTCCGCAAGGCAGAACAACATGGCGAAACCAAATCTCTTTCCGTTGGCGATTTGGTTTTGGATATGGTTTCCCTTTCTCTGACAGTACAGGAGCAGCCTGTGAAGCTGACCCGAACGGAGTATGCCATCTTAAAACTGCTGATGGAAAATCCCAAACAGGTAATTTCAAAGAGTGTCCTGCTTGACAGAATCAGTCTGGACACACCCGACTGCACCGAGCGTTCTTTGAAGCAGCACATCAGCAATCTTCGTAAAAAGATGCAGGATGTCAGCGGTGTAGACTATATCGAAACAGTCTGGGGAATTGGTTTCAAATTGGCAGAACAAAAAATCTTGACCAAATCTTGACGTTTTTCTTGACCACTTTCTTGACTTTTGTTTTGTAAACTTAGGTCAGCAAAGGAGGTAATACAATATGAACTATATTTTGCAAACAAACAGCCTGACAAAAAAGTATAAAAACTTTCAGGCATTGAATGGTCTTACTATGAATGTTCCCAAAGGTTCCATCTATGGCTTTGTGGGAAAGAACGGCGCTGGTAAGACAACCCTGATCCGCTTGATCTGCGGATTGCAGGAACCGACTTCCGGTAGCTTTTCTCTGTACGGCATCCGCAATGACAGCAAGGATATTATCAAATCCCGCCGTCGCATGGGTGCTGTGGTGGAAACACCGTCCATCTACATGGATATGACTGCGGAGGAAAATCTGAAGCACCAGTATCTCATTCTTGGTCTGCCATCATTTGATTGTATTCAGGAATTGTTGAAGCTGGTAGGTCTCGACAACACGGGAGAGAAAAAAGCGAAGAACTTCTCCCTCGGTATGAAGCAGCGTCTGGGCATCGCTATCGCATTAGCCGGTGATCCCGACTTTCTTGTTCTTGATGAGCCTGTAAATGGTCTCGACCCTCAGGGTATTGTGGAAATGCGAGAACTGATTTTGAAGTTGAACCGAGAAAAACAGATTACAGTTCTTATTTCCAGTCACATTCTGGATGAACTTTCCCGTCTGGCTACTCATTACGGTATCATTGATAATGGTCGCATGGTGAAGGAACTGAGTGCAGAAGAACTGGACACAGTTTGCCGCAAGTGTGTCCGCATGGAAGTGACCGATACTTCTACTCTGGCTCGTGTGCTGGATTCCATGAATCTGGAATATAAAATTATCTCCGCAACAACAGCCGATGTGTTCGCAAAGATCAATGTGACACAGCTGACCGTTGTACTGGCAAAGGAAAACTGCGAAGTGCTGTCTATGCAGGAAAAAGATGAAAGTTTGGAGAGTTATTACATCTCTCTGGTTGGAGGTGATAATAATGCGTAAACTTTTTCGAGCAGCCTTTTACCGTACAGAGAATAAAAAAATGATTCGAATAGAATTAGTGATTGCTGTATTGCTTTCCGCATTCATCATCCTCAACGGTTACTTCCAGACGAATTTGACTAATGCATACATCTATAAGCTGGTCGCCCGTTTTTTTGGATATTCACCCCTGATGGGACCATTTATCGCCGTATTTGCCGCATATTTGTGGGGAACAGACTATGAATATGGAACTCTGCGCAATAAACTAATCTGCGGACACACTCGTGAAGAAGTTTATTTTTCCAATCTTCTCCTGACCATATGTGCTGGACTGAGTACTGCACTAATCTGGTTGATAGTTAATGGGATGCTGGGTATTCCGCTACTGGGTACGGCAAGCCTGAACCTCTCTTTGGGAGAGATGGCATTTTATATTTTTTCAAGCCTTTTGATGGTCGTTGCACTCTCCAGCGTATGTTGTCTGTTGGCAAG
Source organism: Fusicatenibacter sp. (assembly GCF_977045365.1). Taxonomy (NCBI): domain Bacteria; kingdom Bacillati; phylum Bacillota; class Clostridia; order Lachnospirales; family Lachnospiraceae; genus Fusicatenibacter; species Fusicatenibacter sp. The sequence continues at coordinate 143,814 of NZ_CDRRUH010000001.1, read as the reverse complement.
TCTGGCGGAGAACAAAAACTCAGCGACACTTCTTTGTCTGGGAGCTGTAGCTGCAATGGTCATAATCGGGATGCTCCTTTATGATCGTTTTGCAGAACCAGAGTTATTGGATGGATGGATGTGGAGTGATACAGACCCAACTGTGCGATGGCATCCCCAAAATATCAAATTCATCGGTGGAACATTTCGTATCCTGCTGGAATTTCTTATCTGTCTGACACCTGGAGGACAAGGTGTAATTCTTTGCGAAGAAGGGGTGGAACACCTGATTTTTCTTCCATTGTGCTCTGCGTTTGTAATTTTTTCAACATCTCTTATAGGAAGTCGTTCCTTTAAGAAAAAGAACCTAAAGTAAGGAGGTAGAAAGATGTTCCCTTGGATTTTGTGTTGTATTTTGCTAATTGTTGTATTTTTTCTAATCACAAAGATTATTTTTATAGAAAAAAGTATTGATGAAATTCATACAGAATTCCAGGAACGTCTTTCCTCCGACACAAACACTCTGATTGATATTTCTTCCAGCGACCCTCATCTGAGAAAACTGGCTTCGGAGATTAATATCCAGCTTCGATTGCTCCGCAAGGAACGCCATCGTTACCAACAGGGCGATCTGGAACTGAAAGAAGCTATCACCAATATTTCCCATGACCTGAGAACTCCGCTTACGGCGATAAACGGTTATCTTGACCTATTGGAACGAGAGGAAAAAAGCGAAACGGTACACTGCTATCTTTCTCAAATCCAAAACAGAACAGATGTTTTAAAAAATCTAACCGAAGAACTATTCAGATATAGTGTGGTTACTTCTTTTCAGGAACTGAAACCAGAACGTATGGATGTTGTCCGGGCATTGGAGGAAAGTCTGCTGTCTTTCTATGCGGTCATGCAGGAAAAAGGCATCCAACCGGAAATCGAATTGCCGGAGGAACCGGTTTTCCGTGAACTGGATGCAGGTGCGGTCAACCGTATCTTTTCCAACATTATCAGCAATGCGCTGAAATACTCTGACGGCGATCTGTCCGTAGTCATGGATAAGAACGGCTGTGTTACATTCAGCAACACGGCGCACAATCTGAATTATGTGACGGTCGGCAGATTGTTTGACCGTTTCTATACAGTAGAAGCCAGTCGCAATTCAACCGGTTTGGGATTGTCCATCGCCAAGCTGCTGATTGAGCGTATGGGCGGAAGTATTGGAGCAATCTACAACAATGACAAACTGCAAATCAAGATAATCTTTGCAAAATGAAATAAAAAAGAGTTTATATGAACGGAGGTGTTTTGATTATGAAGAAATACTTGAAGGAGATACTAATACTCTTAATTCAATTATTTATGTTTTATGTATTTCCATTATTTGCAGGACCAACAGACGTTATGGGAATGATAGTTTTGCTTATTTTAGCAACATTATTGCTTTCAATTCTAATTGGCAGCATTTCAAATCTGAAAGTAAAGTACTTGTATCCAATAATCATAGCAATTACATTTGTGCCATCTGTGTTTATATACTATAACGAGACAGCATTGATACATTCGCTTTGGTATTTGGCAGTATCATCCTTTGGTTTGATAATCGGCATGGTCATTCATAAATTGATTCTTAAAAAGTAGAAAGAGCAAAACTTTCAAAGGCTACCCAGTCAAAAAGATTGGATAGCCTTTATTTATGTTTTCTAAAATTAAAGTTGAATATCTGCCTTAGCCAATAACTATGGGCTTAGAGGTTTAGTGAGCCAGGCAAATCGCTCCAATCGCCGTATCCACAGATTTATACTCTGTAACAGTTTTTCAAATAGGTTTTGGAATCTCCGTTCAATATCAAATCAGCATATCCAATCGGGTCATTGTAAATCAGATAATCCAGTTCCGACCTCTGATACATATTGTCGGCAACCTCGTTCTCAACCGCAATCGTATCAATCGCAATCATACTACCATCAAAGAATTTCAGTTCCACACAAGCGGTATCCATGTTAAACTTACAAGAAATCAATCTATCCATAAGAAACCTCCATTTTACGGGATGTTATATCATCCCAAAATATTTGAATGCTTCTCGGATTGCTTTCTCTTTTTCCGGTGGACACAGAGGCTGTCTGGAATCTTCGGACTTCGGCAGATTGTAGTTCTTACCAACCTCAATCCCACATTTCCGCTTAATCTGTGAGATATACAGGTTTGATACCTTTAATCCGCTATGTTCCAGTACATAGTCCTTGATCTGCGTGTAGGTTGCCCCATCTTGAAATTCGGACATATCCATATCTTCTAAAGAGAACTCAACCCGAATCTTTTTCGAGTCGACCTCACCCTTGGAAAGCAAAACAACCGTCTCGACATGGCACGTCATCGGAAACTGATCAACCCCTCTTACCTTCTTCACTTCATACCCCAGTTCCCCGAGCACCTTCACATCGCGTGCGAGTGTCGCGGAATCGCATGAGACATACACAATCCGGTCCGGCTGCATGCTGGCCATGGTGTGGAGGAGATTTTCTTCACAGCCTTTGCGCGGCGGATCGACGACAATGACATCGGCATGCGCCTGTTCGCCCGGATGGTCTTTGGCGTACTGGTTGTAATAGGACGGAAGTATTTCTTCGGATTTTCCAACGAAAAATTCTGCATTTTCGATCTGATTGATTTTTGCATTATTTTTTGCATCCGCAATCGCTTCCGGGACAATTTCCACACCGTAAACTTTTTTTGCTTTCTGCGCAAGGAACAGCGAAATTGTTCCGATGCCGCAGTACAAGTCCCAAACGGTTTCATTACCGGTAAGACCCGCATATTCCAGGGCAAGGCCATACAGCCTTTCGGTCTGGGCCGGATTGACCTGGTAGAACGACAGTGGGGAAATCTGGTATTTTACATTTCCTATATAGTCGGTGATATAGCTCTGTCCCCAAAGACAATGGATTTCTTTCCCCATGATAACGTTGGTTCGCTCACGGTTTACGCTAAGTGAAATGCTCGTCATTCCTTTCAGTTCCGTCAGAGAGCCGATCAGTTTTTCCTCTGCCGGCAGCTTCTTTCCGTTCACAACCAGACAGACCATAATCTCTTTCGTTGTAAATCCAAACCGGATCAGAACGTGACGTACCAGGCCTTTGCCGGTCTCTTCGTTGTATGCCGGAACACGGTTCTCTTCCATCCACGTAAGCACACGGTTCAGGATTTCTTCATTTTGTTCCACTCCAAGATAACAATTCCGGTTTTCCATAATCTGATGCGTTCTTCCCGCATAAAATCCGGTGATCCGTTTTCCGTTTTTATCCTGGCCGATTGGAAACTGTGCTTTATTTCGATAGCGGAACGGAGTTTCCATCCCTACAATCGGCTCCATCGGTATTTCTGTCATACCGCCGATGCGCTGAAGATTTTCAGCGATCTTTTTTTCTTTAAACCGCAGCTGTTCTGCGTAGTCGAGCATTTGAAGCTGACATCCGCCGCAGGGACGTGCAACCGGGCAGATTGGCTCGACGCGGTGTTCCGAGGGCTTGATCAAGCGCATCAGCCGCGCGTAGCCGTAATTTTTCTTTGCTTTGATCACTTTTACCTCGGCAAGATCGCCGATGACGGTGTCCTTGACAAAGAGGGTATAGCCCTCGCATTTGCCTATACCCTCTCCGTCGTGTCCCATATCTTCAATTTTCACCGTCAGTACATCATTTTTCTGATAGCTCATGAAAAGTCTCCTGTTCTGCGGATATTGGATTCAAAAAATCTGTTGTAGCCAAGCCATTCATTACCGATCGGCGCTGCATCGAACAGCTCCGTCAGCGTTTCCATTTTGGCATCGGCATTGTCTGCAAGATTCAGCGCTACGGCCTCTACCATTGCCGGTTTTTTCGGGGAACCGTATTCCAGCTCTCCATGATGTGCCAAAATGCAGTGTTTCAGCTGGTTTTCTAACTCCAATGGAAAATCAGCTATTTTCTGTGCCGCATCGTGCACCATCTCTGCCCCGATCATAATGTGGCCAAGAAGCTGTCCGTCGTCGGTGTAATCATTCTGCGGAAATAATGAGAGCTCTTTCGTTTTTCCGATATCGTGCAGAATTGCCGCTGTAATCAACAGATCACGGTTCAGAATCGGATACGATTTTGCCATAAAATCGCAGAAACGGGTGACACTTAACGTATGCTCCAAAAGGCCGCCGACAAATCCGTGATGCACGCTTTTTGCCGCAGAGCTCATGCGGAACCGTTTTGCGGTCTCCTGATCCTGGATGAAATAATACGTCAGCAGTTCGGAGAGATACTGATTTTTCACCGTTCCGATCCAGGAGAGCAGCTCCTGATACATCGTATTGATGTCGTAACGGCTCGTCGGCAGATAGTCCGCCGGATTATATTCGCCCTCTTCCGCTTTTCTTGCATTTTTAATGGAAACCTGAAGTGCTCCATTGAAACTGGAAACATCTCCCATAATATCTACATAATCCAGTGCTTCAAATTCACGGATTCCCATAGAATTCGGATCCCAGATTTTCGCATCGATCGTACCGGTTTTATCCTGTAAGATCACGTTTTCGTACTGTTTTCCGTTTTTGGTAACAGCCGACTGTTTATGTTTGCAGAGATAAATTCCGGAAATGCGGTTTCCTTCCCGGAGTTCGTTGATATACTTCATAAAAATAAATCCTCTTTTTCTAAAATAAATGCGGACACAGTGTTCCGTTTTTGTTTCTATGATGCCGTTTTTATGATGCAAAGCCTGTGCTCCTGCATGCCTTACCAATTCTACCAGATTTTCCTGCAGAATGCACGTATTTTTTCATCCGCCAGTGGAAAACCATTCGAAAAGAAAAGCTTCCGGAAGCCCCACCGGCTGAAACCGGCTTTTTCTGCTCCCGAAAGCCTCTGTTTTTTATACTTCCCCAATCGTCACATCAAACGTCATCTCCGCATACCCTTCGGCGCCTTTCCGCATCGCCGTCACGGTAACCACGTCTCCTGTGCTGTATTTGCCAAGCTGTTCATGGTACTGTTTGATCGTCTCAACCTTGTGCTCCCCGAGCTTTACAATCACATCGTACTCTTTCATGCCCGCCATCATCGCCGGAGAATCGTCTGCGACGCGGCTGATGAGAACGCCTTTTGGGATGCCGGTTTTATCGGAAAGCTCTTCTGTGACGTCCTGCCCGCGGATGCCGATATAAGCGCGGCTCACGTTGTTGGAAAGATTTTCGATCAGCTTTTTGATCTGGGAAATCGCAATGCCCGTCACCACGTTGTTTCCCTTGGCACTGTAGCTCTGTGCGATAATTCCCACAATTTCGCCGTCGAGATTCACCAGAATACCGCTGCCGTCCGTGCTGCCGAGAATATCAGTGGTGAGCAGATTGTACTCATTGTCCAGCGCGGAAATCTTGTTCGTAACCGAAGTCACCACGCCGTACGCTATCGAATCGCTGTAGCCAACCGGACTTCCGACCGCCACGACCGGATCGCCCTGGCTCACAAGATACGAACTGCCGAGCGGCGCAATCGCAAGACCGTCCCGCGTCTCCTCATCCAGCTTCGATTCGTCCACCTTTACAATCGTAAGGCCGGTGCTCGGATCGTGGCGCTGGTATGTGGCATCCACCATAGTCTCATCCCAGAACGTGACCTGAATCCGCTCCACATTTTCCACAATGCGGTATTCCGTCAGAATAAAGAGATCCTGCCCGTTGTCCGCAACGATCAGGCCGGAAATCTGCTGCTGGTTTTCATAGTTCTGGTTAAAATAGTCCATCTGATTCGTAATGCCGATGACGGTAACCAGCGCTCGTTTTGGTTTTTCCGTTACTTCCAGCATATCCTGGTAGAGCGCTTCATAATTTTTCAGGCTGCTGTCCTTTTCCTCCGCATCCGTTTCCCCATCGACACTGGAAACCTCACCGCTCTCCTCCGTCTCTTCGGAAGTGCTGTTTTCTGTTCCCTCTGCCGCTCCGTTCTCCTCCGTGCTTTCGGAAACCGTACTTTCGGATACACTGCTTTCTGAAGTACTGCTATCCACTGTGGAACTGCTGATTTCCGAACCGGAACCGCTGCTGTCTACCGGCGCACTCGCAGAAGATGCCGTAATCGTCTCATCCGGCTCCTGTCCATTGTTCGGGTCTTCATCACCCGGGATATCCACTTTGGCTGGCGGCTCCTCTTTTGTGATGGCACCTGCAATCTTTGGTTCTGTCACCGCAAATACCGCGGCCGCAACCAGACCTCCAAGTGCTGCAATGACCAGCCATCCGGCGATCAGAAGAACAATCTTTTTCCAGTCGGGCGGCTGCTTTTTGATGCTCTCTTTCATGAATTTGTAAGGTTTTGGGTCATTTTCCATACATTTCTTTCTCCATACATCTGTATTCCATACCGAACTGCTCTGCGCATATGCGCTTCCGCAATCTTCACATATATAAAAACTTTACCAGATAGATATGAACATTTTATGAAGACTGTTACATTTTTTTCTCATTTGCGCAACATCCTTGATTTTCTCGTTCTTGGGGTTTCTTTCTTTTCTTTTTTAAGGTATAATTGGTGGAGTGGAAAAACCTGTGACCCACATTCCACTTCCGGTCTGTACTTCCCGTGCAGATATATGATCAGATCGCTACTGTTCACTCAGCAGTGAAACACTTGCTGTTTCGCTGCGTAAGAAAGTGATTCAGGTGTGAGCAGCCCTCCTTTTGCGAAGCAAAACTTTAAATAAGGGCTGCGAATGTTACAGTTCGCAGGGTACCTGTAAACTGTAACATCAGATCCGTGCGGTATTGCATCAAAAATACCGCGTTATCTGTAGACAATGACTGAATTATGAATTACGAAAAGGTAAGTATTATGAATCAGAAAGCATTAAAAACGCTCGAATACGACAAAATTATCGAACAACTGGCTTCGTATGCCAGTTCTCCGCTGGGCCGGAAGAAATGTCTGGAACTCGTTCCTTCTTCTTCCCTCTCCCAGATTACACGGATGCAGCACGAGACACACGACGCGCTCACCCGGCTCTTTAAAAAAGGCCACATTTCCTTTGGTGATGCCAAAGATATCCGCGGCGCATTAAAGCGTCTCGAAATCGGCAGCTCCATGAACATCACGGAGCTTCTGCAGACCGCCGCACTTCTGGAAAACACGGCACGCGTCAAGGCGTACGGCCGCCGCGAAAATGCGGACCAGACGCCGGACAGCCTCGAAGATCTCTTCGAAACACTGGAGCCTCTGACGCTGCTTTCCACGGAAATCCGCCGCTGTATTCTCTCCGAGGATGAAATCAGCGATGATGCAAGCCCGAATCTGCGCCGCATCCGTCGTTCCATCAAATCGTGTGAGGAAAAAATCCACAGCCAGTTAATCTCGCTCGTCAACGGTTCCTACCGCACGTATCTGCAGGATGCCGTCATCACGATGCGCGACGGCCGCTACTGTATCCCGATCAAATCCGAGTACAAAGGCCAGGTTCCTGGCATGGTACATGACCAGTCCTCGACCGGTTCCACCTTCTTTGTCGAGCCGATGGCCGTTGTCAAACTGAACAACGATATCCGTGAGCTGGAAATCGAAGAAGCAAAAGAAATCGAGGTCATCCTCTCCACCTTAAGTGCTCAGGCGGACCTGCACCGCGATGAGATCCGTTACGACCTCGAAAACATGGTGGAGCTTGACTTCATCTTCGCGCGCGCCGCTCTTGCAATGGAGCAGAACGCCAATGAGCCGATCTTCAACACCGAAGGTAAAATCCACCTGCGCAAGGCACGCCACCCGCTGATCAATGCGAAAAAAGTCGTTCCGATTGATCTGTCGCTCGGCGAAGATTTCGACCTTCTGATCGTCACCGGACCGAATACCGGCGGTAAGACGGTTTCCTTAAAGACGGTCGGACTCTTAACACTGATGGGCCAGTCCGGACTTCACATTCCGGCACTCGACCGCTCCTCCCTTTCTGTTTTCGACGAGGTTTACGCCGATATCGGTGATGAGCAGAGCATCGAGCAGTCGTTGAGTACCTTCTCCTCCCACATGACGAATGTGGTTTCCTTCCTCGACAAGGCAGACCGCAATTCCCTCGTCCTGTTCGATGAGCTCGGCGCCGGTACCGACCCGACAGAGGGCGCGGCGCTTGCCATCGCGATCCTCTCTACGCTCCACGAGCGCGGCATCCGCACCATGGCAACGACACACTACAGTGAACTGAAAATCTATGCCTTATCCACACCGGGCGTGGAGAATGCCTGCTGTGAATTCGATGTCGAGACTTTAAGCCCGACATACCGCCTGCTCGTCGGCGTTCCTGGAAAGAGTAATGCGTTTGCGATTTCCAGCAAACTCGGCCTGCCGGACTACATCATCAACAAGGCAAAAGACGAAATCAGCGAGCAGGATGAATCGTTTGAGGACGTTCTGACCACTCTCGAGCAGAACCGGATCACGCTGGAACGCGAAAAAGAAGAGCTTGCCCGCACCCGCGCGGAAGTCGAATCCCTGAAGCAGAGCCTTGCCAAGAATCAGGAACAGATCGATGCAAGAAAAGAAAAGATGATCTCCAATGCAACCGAGGAGGCACAGAGAATTCTCCGCGAGGCGAAGGAATACGCCGACCAGACGATGCGCGATTTCCAGAAATTTGGAAAAGAGAATGTTTCCGTCCGCGAAATGGAGCAGAAACGTACCGCTCTGCGTGAAAAGATGAACAAGCTCGATAAGAAAAAGGCGAAGGAAGTGCCGAAGCGCACCGGAAATCTCCGCCCGCAGGATCTTCATCTCGGCGATGCCGTCAAAGTCTTAAGCATGAATCTCAAAGGTACTGTCAGCACCCGCCCGGATTCGAAGGGAAATCTCTTCGTCCAGATGGGTATCATGCGGACCAAAGTGCATATCTCCGACCTTGTGCTGATCGACGAGGCTGTCATTACCGGCCCGTCCATTTCCCGCACAAGCAGCGGAAAATCGAAGCTTTCCAAGGCTGCCACGATTTCTACCGAGATCAATCTGCTCGGAAAAACGGTGGATGAAGCGGTTGCCGAACTCGACAAATATCTCGATGACGCTTATCTCTCCCATCTGCCGAGTGTCCGCGTTGTCCACGGAAAAGGAACGGGCGCACTGCGGAAAGGCATTCACAATTATCTGCGCCGCCAGAAACACGTAGCGGACTTCCATTTAGCGGAATTCGGCGAGGGCGATGCCGGCGTTACGATTGTTACGTTTAAGAAATAAAAACTCAGGAAAATATGGGACGGAACGCATACTGTATGCGGTTCCGTCCTGTCCCCAGTGAAGGAGAATCTTTTATGGCTTCCAAACAGAAAATTCTGATCGTCGATGACGATAACAATATCGCAGAACTGATTTCTCTCTATCTGACCAAGGAATGCTATGACACAAAAATTGTAAACGATGGAGAAGAGGCTGTCCGGGAGTTTCACTCCTTCCAGCCGAACCTGATTCTGCTCGACCTGATGCTGCCCGGCATGGACGGCTACCAGGTCTGCCGCGAAATCCGGCACGATTCCGATGTTCCGATCATCATGCTCTCGGCAAAGGGCGAGGTGTTCGACAAAGTCCTCGGCCTGGAGCTCGGCGCGGATGACTACATCATCAAACCATTTGATTCCAAGGAGCTCGTTGCCCGTGTGAAAGCAGTGCTGCGGAGATTTCAGCCATCACGCACGATCCCGGTGTCCGCGACCGCAGGAAAATGTGTCGAGTACCCGGATCTTATCATCAACCAGACGAACTATTCCGTCATTTACCAGGGCCGCACCGTCGATATGCCGCCGAAGGAACTGGAGCTTCTCTACTTCCTTGCTTCCTCACCAAACCAGGTCTTTACGCGGGAACAGCTCCTCGACCATATCTGGGGCTATGAGTACATCGGCGATACCCGCACGGTAGACGTTCATATCAAACGTCTCCGCGAAAAAATCAAGGACCATGCCTCCTGGGCCATCACGACGGTCTGGGGCATCGGTTACAAGTTTGAGGTCAAAAAATAATGCGACGCACGCTTTACCGGAAATTAATTCTCATTTATGTCATTCTCGCCATTGCCGGCTTTACGCTGATCTCAACGGTCGGCTCCCGCATGGTAGAGGACAGTCTGATCTCCAGCGCGAGCACCAGTCTGTACCGGGAGGCCACGCAGATCGCTTCCAGACAGGGCGACCTTTATTACCACAGTGAGCGTTCCCTGACGGATCTTTACAATTCGCTCAGTGCACTGGCTTCCTATCACAATTCCCGGATCTGGCTCATCAGCGCAGACGGGGAAATTCTGCTGAACACGGCAGCTGCGCTCGATGAGGAAAACCCGGAGATCATCGACGGTTTTGATCCGGTTGCGCTCGGCAGCGAGTATTACAGCACGGGAACGTTTTTCGGCTATTTCGAAGACAAGATGCTGAGCGTCATGGTTCCCGTCACCTCCGATTTGCGGATCAAGGGCTATGTCGCCATCCACCTTCCGCTGCAGGACGTCTATCAGCAGAGGGAAAGTCTGCTGGCGCGGATTGATTTTCTGTTCCTGCTCGTGTTCGGACTCTCGTTTGTGATTCTGATCTTTTTCTCCCTCGTCGTGTACCGGCCGCTGAAAAAGATCATCAACGGTGCAAAGGAGTATGCCTCCGGCAACCTGACCCACAAAATTGATGTTAAATCTCACGATGAGATGGGGTATCTCGCTTCCACGCTGAACTACATGTCCGGCGAGCTGAACAAGACCGGCGAATACCAGCGGAAATTTGTGGCGAACGTCTCTCACGACTTCCGCTCACCGCTGACCTCGATCAAAGGCTACGTGGAGGCAATCCTCGACGGAACGATTCCGCCGGAAATGCAGGAAAAGTATCTGAAAATCGTTCTGTTTGAGACAGAACGGCTGCACAAGCTGACGCAGAGCCTGCTGACGCTGAACGACATCGACGATAAAGGGAATATGCTCGATCTGACCTCGTTTGACATCAACGCCGTCATCAAGGATACCGCCGCTTCGTTTGAGGGAACCTGCACGAAAAAGCGGATTTCCATTTCACTGATCCTCGCATCGCGTACTTTGTATGTCTGCGCCGATATGGGAAAAATCCAGCAGGTGCTGTACAATCTGATTGATAATGCAATCAAATTCAGCAACAACGATTCCACCATCACGGTTGAGACAACGGAGAAGCACGGAAAAGTCTTCGTTTCCGTCAAGGATACCGGCTGCGGCATTCCAAAGGCAAGCATTACCAAAATCTGGGAGCGCTTCTACAAGCTCGATGCCTCCCGCGGAAAAGACCGCAAAGGAACGGGACTGGGACTTTCGATCGTCAAAGAGATCATCGCTGCGCATAACCAGAATATCAATGTCATCAGTACAGAGGGCGTTGGTACGGAATTTATCTTTACACTCGCCAAAGGCGAAGCACCAAAATAAGCCCCTCCGCCGAGGGGCTTTTTTGCCAGACATATCAAACTAACTCTGGAGGTAATTTTCACTATGAACCCAAACACCATTGATTCCATCATCAAACAGCTCATTGCATCCCACACCACCATTTCCACCATGGAAAGCTGCACTTCCGGCCTGATCGCCTCCCTGATCACCGACACCGAAGGCGCCTCCGCCATTTTCCCCGGCGGCTACGTAACATACCTGAACGAAACCAAAGTCCTCGTCGGCGTCGACCCTGCCGTCATCAAAACCCACGGCGTCTACTCCCCCGAATGCGCCGAAGCCATGGCCCGCACAGCACAGAAAAACCTGCATACCGCCATCGCCATCGGAATCACCGGCACAACCGGAAACCTCGACCCGAACAACGCTGACAGTGTACAGGGCGTCGTTTACTTCTGTATTTTATACAAAGACCAAGCCCACACCTTCACCTTCCAGACCGACGTCTCCGGCATGACCCGAAACGAAATCAAACATCTTTACGCAGAGCAGGTCTTTGCCGAATTGAAAACACTCCTCACTACCCCATGAAGAAACGGAGCTGATCCCTCATGAAACAGACCAAAAACCTCCCCTTGACCCTCAACATCGTCACCGCCCTCCTCCTCGCCGCGACCGCCTTTTTTATCTATCTCCACGCCGCAGCCCACACCGATCTCTCTCTGACGCTGGCTATCACCTTCGCGACCACCACCTACCACTTCGCCATCCGCCTCCTGACCGGCTTCGTTTTCCAACATATAATGAAAAACCATGCCGATCTTACCCGCTCCTGGTACCAGCTCCGCCCCTTCGAGCAAAAGCTCTACCGCACTCTCCGCGTCAAGACCTGGAAATCGAAACTTCCTACTTACTACCCTGATCTCTTCGATCCCAGCCTCCACACCCTCCCCGAAATCGCCGGCGCCATGTGCCAGGCTGAACTCGTCCACGAAGTCATCATCCCCTTAAGCCTCCTCCCTATCCTAGCCTCCCACTGGTTCCACGCCTTCCCCGTCTTTCTCCTGACCTCCCTTGCCGCATCCCTCTTCGATCTCCTCCTCGTCATCACCCAACGCTACAACCGCGACAGAATCCTTCGGATTCTTACCAAAAAGAAAACCAACGAATCCCTTTTTCCCCACAAAAAAAAGACGTAACGGCTTTTCCATCACCTTTACGTCTTTTTCTCCTTTTTCCCCAGCCGAGCGCAGCAATGGCGTCCGCCTGCGCAATCAGGGGCTTCGGGCCGCAGGATGTGGAAACGGAATCCCGTCCGTCTACCTCCACTCATGCGTCCGCAAATGCCCCGCGAGCTGCATATGGTCAAAGTTATTCTGCCGCAGTGCCTCGTACAGCACAATCGCCACCGAGTTTGACAAATTCAGCGACCGGATATCATTAATCATCGGAATCCGCACCGCCGTCTCCTGATTGTCATACAGAATATCTTCCGGAATCCCCGCACTTTCCTTCCCGAACATAATAAAGCAGTCCTCTTCATACTGCACATCCACATACGTCTGCGGCCCCTTCGTCGTCGCATAGTAAATCTTCGCCCCCGGATTTCTCTCCTGAAAATCCTCGTAACTCTCATACACCGTCACATCCAGCTTCGGCCAGTAATCCAACCCCGCGCGCTTCACCGCCTTGTCCGAAATATCAAACCCCAGCGGCTTAATCAGATGCAGCCTCGTCCCCGTCGCCACACACGTCCGTCCGATGTTGCCTGTATTTGCCGGAATCTCCGGCTCATGAAGAACAATATTCAAATGTGCCATTTTACCAATCACTCCTGTCGTATATTTAAGCCTTATCTGCCAACCCGGTACATCTCATCCATCTGCGGCTTGTCCAGATACCGGACCTCTTCCCCATTCCGGAGAATCCGGTCCTTCCCGGATGTCGTCCGTCCAATCATCGCCGATGGAATCCCTTCGAGTGCCATTTTCTGCACCAGCCCCTCGCCGTCCGCAGCCGCAATCAGCAGCGATCCCGTCGAAAGCATCTGATACGGATTCACCCCGAAAAACTCACAGATCTCCACCGTCTCCTGCCGGATCGGAATCCTCTTCAGTGCCACATCAAGCCCGACACCCGCGCCGTCCGTCATCTCCCAGAGCGCCCCGAAAATCCCGCCCTCCGAGAGATCCTGCATCGCAGCCGCACCGTGCTCGACCGCAATCTCCGCCTCACGGCAGACAGAGTAATCCTCCGAAAAATCCGCCGCCCCATGGATAAATCCCGGAGAAAATCTCGTCAGAAGCTCATCCCTTCTTGTCTTTGCCAGATAAGACACCGCGCCGAGCGCAATCCCCTTCGTCACGACAAGATCCAAATCCGCTGTCACACACGACGGATCAAACAGCCCCGTACGCGTTGTCCCGCCTGCCGCCGTCACGGTAAGCACCGGATACGAAACCCCGTCCGTCACCTCCGTATGCCCGCCGATCACCGCAGTTCCATACCGCCCACACGCACCGTCAACTGCCCGCATCAGCTTCTTTAAATCCTTTTCTTCCATCGCCTCCGGCAGCATCAGCGACACCAGCACTCCTTTTGCCGATGCCCCCGCCGCAGCCACACTGTTGCACACCCGGCAGACCGCGAGCACCGCGTCCTCCGGATCCTTCACCAGCACCGGCGCACACGAAAACACCTGCGTCTCCTTTTCTCCTGCAATTGCCGATACCCCGCGTCCGACCGCCGGCCCCGCTGCGTCCTCTCTTTTCTGCCCCAGCATCTTAAACACCGAGCGCACCAGCACGCTCTGCTGTAATTTACCCTTTCGCATCCCTTGTCCTCCTCGAACTTCCTGTTTCAAACGAAAAAGCAGACGGAATCCGTACTCCTTTTCCCTCTGCTTTCCCATTTTTCACGGAAAATGTTACAGTTCACTGGTTCCCAGCGAACTGTAACCAGAAAACGCCTAGTCCTCATCGTCCTCCGTTTTCTCTGTATTGCTGCTGTCGTCCGTCTTTTCCGTATCATCCGAATCCGAATCATCGCTGCTGTCTTCCTTCTTCTCCGAAGAACTCGATGACGAACTGCTCTGGCTGTATTTCGCTGCAATTTCCTTTGCTTTTGCAAGATCATTTGCCGCAATCGCCGCCTGCATTTCCGCACGCGCCGCTGCATTGTCCGTTTTTGTTCCCACGGTATAGACATTCGATGTCATGCGGTAAGTGCTGGAATTCACCTGCTCCTTCGTCTCATTTCCATTGTCATTCACAATCTTCCACAGCCGCGCCGTCGAACCCTGATAGCCGTACGATGTCTGTTCAATTGTTCCAAACGATGCATTCGCATCTTCCGTCAGGCTCGGCGTCGGATCCTCCGTGCTTGTCGTCTCACTCTCATAGCGGACCGTGCGGTTCGGATCTCTCGTCTCATGGCCATAGATGGCAAAATGCAGGGTGCTTCCATCCGCGCTCGCCTCAATGTAAATCGGCGCATCGGTGTTGTTCACGAATTTCAGGTCTTTCAATCCTTCTGCAATCGCCGCATCCATCGACGGATCCACATAGTGGACAATCATGGAATGGCTGTACCGCTCCGTCACCTCAAGTTCCGCTTTCAGAACCGCAACATAAAGCGTTGTAGAAACCTGGCAGATACCGCCGCCGTACGAATCGACGACCTTGCCCATCTCATACGATGCCGCCAGTGCATAACCATTTTCCGCATCAAACGGCACAACGACCGCCTCTACGGAAAATTCCTCGCCCGGCTGTACCAGCGTTCCGTTAATCTTCTCTGCGCCGACTGCGACATTCTGTTTTCTGCCGCTCGTACCGTTGCCATACTCCGTCGTACCCTCGCCGAGCAGATCTTTGACAAGTGCAAGCTGCTCCGGATTGCCGCCTGCCGGTGTTTCTTCTGTTACCAGTTCTACGCCGCCGATGCCGCCCCGCCAGCTTGTCGTCAGGTAATTGACAACCTTCGCCGTGGACTCATCCACGTTGACGCTGCATCCGGTCTGGCCCGGATTGACGATAAATTCGCCGTTTTCGCGGGTCAGCGTTGCATCTGTTGCCTCGCGGTTCAGCACGGCCGTGTTGTTTTCTACCGCCTGGCGCGCTGCCTCGCCATCGACTGTATATTTCAGGGAAAACGTCACCGTCTCTCCCTTTTTGAGCCGGTTCTGTGTCAGGAACCGCTTCAGTACATTGCCTTCCTGCCCGATTGTGACGGCTTCTCTTGCCACCTCCGGGTTGGCACAGGAAAGTCCGAGATCCCCTGCTGTCACCTGTGCATTCTGCTCTCCGGCAGACAGGTTGATAACCGAGGGTTTTAACTGTTCAATTTTGTCGTTTACTGCCTGTGTGATCTGCTCTTCGGTCATACCGCCGACGGAAATGTCTTCTACATAGATTCCGTCCAGCGCTGTCCGGTCATCCGCTTTGACCGGTTCTGCCAGAAAGCAGAATGCGAATGCGATAAGCATCACCAGCATGCCTCTCATTTTTCTGCTGTTTTTCATACTGTGCCTCTTCTTGATCCGTTTCCCATTTCAATCTGTCTTTTACAGAATCTCTTTACACCAGCCATAAAAGTGCTGGAAGAACCATACCAAGCACCATAACCACTGCAAGAATCAATGCCAGTATCTTTGCTGCATTTCTCTTCTTTGCCAGCGGATCTTTCTTCTTTTTCTGTGCCTCTGTCGGGGCTTTTCGATTGACTTTATTACTCATCGTTCCATCCTTTCTTTTTCTCTTCTATTTTTTCTCAGTTCTCTGTCGTTTTTCCATTCTTCCATGTGCCAGAATAATCTGATCGATCATGCGGGATGCACGGCTTTTTGTGAGTGCTCCCCACTCCGGTTCGAGATCCAGCTCATGGTACCGGATCAGATCCGCCAGATATTTTTTCTGTGCCTCCGTCGCCGGAACCTCACGTTTCATTTTGGCCTTCAGAGGTGCTGCGGCAAACCATTCCGGGTGATCTTCCGAAAATCCTTCTTCCAGTTTTCGGAACAGTGCCAGCGTTTCCAGCACATCGTCCATTGCACGGTGTGCGTGTTCCCGCGGGATCTGATAGTAGCCGCAGAGTGCTTCAAGGCTTCTGCTCTCCAGATCCGGGAGGGCTTTCCGTGCAATTTTCAACGTATCCCACGCTTCTTTTTCAAAGTCCAGACGGGCATTGACGGCTGCCTGTTTGATAAAGCTGTAATCAAACAGAATATTGTGTCCCAGAAGCGGAAGATCCCCGCAAAAGTCCAAAAATCCGCGGACTGCGGTCTCCACATCCGGTGCATCCGCAATCATCTCATCCCGGATGCCGGTAAGCGCCGTGATCCGCTCCGGTACTTTTCTGCCCGGGTTCACAAACGTCTCGTACGATGCCGCCACCTTACCGCCTTGCACCTTTACCGCACCAATTTCCAGAATCTGGTCTTCCTTCACCGAAAGGCCTGTCGTCTCAAGGTCCAGTACTACAAAATTTTGAATTTTCATACGTATTTTCCTTTTCGGATCGCGTTTTATAGCGCAATATTAGTATCTCATGTTCTTTCAAAATGTCAAGCGTAAAAACAGCTGCCACAGTCAATCATCTCCGCATTTCCGGTCAGCGGATCGCGCTCCTGATAATCAAACAGAAGTACCGTCCGCGCCTTTTCCCCGCTTCCGAGCACATCATAGTCAAAAACTTCCAGATGTGTCATGCGCTGCAGCTGTTTCCAGTCATACGCATGATAGGACGGCAGGAGTGCTCTTGTCTCTGCTTCTTTCTGATAAAAATCACGCGATTCGTTTTTCCATTCGGAGGGGTCCTTTGCAAAATGCGGCCTCGTCTTCATATTTTCACGTGCGTACAGATCAAGTACCATCATCTGACGGAAGAACGCTTCGTCCTGCTGCTTTTCGTCCCGTAAAAACTCGAGCAGAATTTCATACCGCCCAATCCGGTTGTGCGCTGCTTCGCTGTAGCCCTTCGCACGGTAGAAATCGCCAAGCTCCTGAAAAAAATCGAAGGGATTCTCATATAATTTTTCAATCATCGGCAAGGTGTGGACAAACTGACCGCTGTTGTAATAGACTTCTACCATCTCCTCCACGTCTTTGAGTTTCAGCACATCGTCATACGGCAGCCATTTCGTGTACAGCACCTCATATGGCTCGCGCTCCTGATAATGACAGTCATACTCCGCTGTATGCTCATACATGAAAGAACCGCGCAGCACTTTTAAAAATCCAAGCTGTAACTGCTGCGGCCGCAGTGCATAGACATCTGCGAACGAACGGCGGAAGCTTGCATAATCCTCATACGGCAGTCCTGCGATCAGATCGAGATGCTGGTGAATATTTCTTCCTTTGGCAATCCGGTTTACAATCTCTGTCACTCTTCCAAAATCCATCTTCCTGTGGATCGCCTCGATCGTCTGCGGATTTGTGGACTGTACGCCGATCTCAAGCTGTACCAGCCCCGGACGCAGGGTATTCAAAAGTTCCAGTTCCTCCTCCGTGATCAAATCGGCGGCGATCTCAAAATGGAAATTCGTCACACCATTATCATGCTCTGCAATAAATTTCCAGATTTCCATCGCATGGTCTTTCTTGCAATTGAAGGTACGATCCACAAATTTGACCTGCGGCACCTTCTGCTCCATGAAAAAGGCGAGTTCCTTTTTGACCAGATCCAGATTCCGGAAGCGGAGCCGCTTGTCAATCGAGGAAAGACAGTAGCTGCACGAAAATGGACAGCCGCGGCTCGACTCATAATAAATGATGCGGTTCTCAAATTTTTTCAGATTCGCGTATGGGAAATCCACTTCGGACAGATCCATGACCGGACGCCATGGGTTGCTTTTAATCGCTCCGTCTGCATCACGGTATGTAATACCATGGATCTCCGTTAACGTTTTCCCTTCTGTGCCGTTCTCCTGATTCTGATAATATACGGCCAGTTCACGGAACGTCACTTCACCTTCGCCTTTCATAATTCCGGCAAGGAACGGATACTGCTCCAGCATCTCCTCCGCGTGATACGACACCTCCGGTCCGCCAAGCCAGATCTTCGTCTTAGGACTGATTTTGTGATATTCGGTAATCAAATCCTCGACGATGGATATATTCCAGATATAGCAGGAAACGCAGACGACATCCGCATGCGCCAGAAACAGACTCCGCAGCATGGAATCTTTCGACTGATTGATCGTAAACTCACGGATTTCCGGGAACACACCGGCTTTTTCCGCGCTCGCCTGCAGCGTGTAAACTGCGAGATTGGAATGAATATATTTTGCGTTGACCGCAGTCAGAATAATTTTCATAATAACTCTAATACTTCTCCTTCGTTCCTCTTTGCATACCCTTTATACTACCACATTCTCGAACGAAAATACACCGTCATTCCGCCAAAAGCATAAATTTTTCACATTTTCCCGACAAAACAGTTGCAATTTTCGTGAATTCATGTTATATTAACAAAGGTTTCCAACAGGAAATCAAAATGCCCAGATAGCTCAGTTGGTAGAGCAGAGGACTGAAAATCCTCGTGTCGCTGGTTCGATTCCGGCTCTGGGCATTTTTTTGTTGCTCGAAATCAGCATACACGTCAAAAAACTCTGCACCGGCACCGGATTTTTCTCCGAATACGGTACAGAGTTTTTCTTTTATCAGCATCACTGCCCGGACAGCACTTACGGGTTCTTCCGAAGTTCTGCCTCTTCCGCCAGATCCTCTGCCAGAATCGGGCGGTCTTTGTAGTAATACTTCTCATCATTTTCGTTGATCTCGCGGATCACGCGGCACGGGTTTCCGGCTGCCACGCAGTTGGCCGGGATATCTTTTGTCACAACGCTTCCTGCTCCGATCACGGTGTTATCTCCAATTGTCACCCCCGGGCAGATCGTTACGTTTCCGCCGATCCAGCAGTCATTGCCGATCGTGACGGGATCTGTGTACATGTATTCCCGCATCTTTGGATTAATCGGGTGACCGACTGTTGCAATTGTGACAGCCGGTCCAAACATCACGCGTTCGCCGATGGTGATCTGGCCGTCGTCGACGAAATTGCAGTTGAAATTAATGTAGCATCCATCCCCAATAGAAATGTGTGTGCCATAGCAGAAATACAGCGGCGGCTCAATCCATGCGCCTGTTTTCTTTCCGAAGATCTGCTCCATCAGTTCAAACCGTTTGTCAATCTCCTCCGCCGATGTCTCATTGAACGCTTTCATCAGCAGTTTTGCTTTCGTCCGCTCTGCGGGCATTCCCTCACACATATCCGTAAACAGATATCCTTCACGGATTCTGTCTTTCATTGTTTTTGCCATAAGAAATCCTTTCCTCTCAGATTCCTACAGATCTTTGATGACCTCCCATGCCTCATCATCAAATTTGCGGTCTCTGAAATAATACTGTTTATCCTCTTCTGTAATTTTCCGGATGACACGGCACGGATTTCCTGCCGCGATTGTCCAGTCCGGAATATCTTTTGTTACAACACTTCCTGCCCCGATCACGACATTGCTTCCGATATGTACGCCCGGCACAATAACCGTGTTTCCGCCAAGCCATACGTTGTCACCGATCGTTACCTCTATGCCGTATTCATAAGCGGAATTTCTTGCTGCCGGATGCACCGGATGACCTGCCGTATAGATGGCTACGTTCGGCGCCATCTGGCAGTTGTCCCCGATTTTGATTTTTGCCACGTCAAGCATCATGCAGTTATAGTTTGCAAAAAAGTTTTTTCCGACTTCGATATGGGAACCATAATCACAGTAAAACGGTGGGTTGACAAACGCCCCCTCTGATTTTCCAAACAGTTCTTTTACAATTGCCGCAATCCCGTCGAAATCGGAACGGTCGATCGTGTTGAGCCTCTGGGTCAGTCTTCTTGCGTTCATCTGCTGCTCCATCACCTCTGCATCGGAAATATACGGTAACTGCTGATCTCTTCTGTCTACATTTTTCATGATTCCATATCCTCCCTGGTAATGTTGTTCACCCACTGATATTTTTTATAATGCTTATAAACGGCAGGCAGTTTGATCATCTCGTCGAGATTTAATAAGAAATATACGACCATGACCGGCGTTTTGAACACAAACGCTGCCAGTGCTCCGATCGGTACGACAATCACCCACAGAGTGATCGTGTCGCAGATCATGCCAAACCGGGTGTCTCCGCCGGAACAGAAGATTCCGCCGACCACCGTCGCATTCATCGTCTTTCCGATCAGATAGTAGGCACAAATCAACAGCATCCCCTGCAGATAGCCTTTTGCCGTCGGACTCATCGTCGTACATGCCCGGACAATCAACGGACTTACCGCCAGCAGAATGAGGCCGGAAATAATTCCCGTTGCCAGTGCCAGATGGCATAACCGGTCGCCGTACTCTCTCGCTTTTTCCAGATTTCCGTCGCCAAGCTCATTTCCCACGAGGATGCCGCTTCCGCCGCTGATTCCGAACGCCACACAGAGAAGAATGTTCTTTGTGATGTTGGCAATGGAATTCGCTGCAACCGCGTCGCTTCCCATGTGGCCGAGGATGACGGAAAACATGGTAAATCCGCAGCCCCAGGCGAGCTCATTGGCAAGGATCGGCGTTGTGTAGCGTGCAAAATCCTTTCCGAGAAGCCCACTGTTTTTCAGCAGATATTCCACTCTGACCTTTACCGTATCGGTCCGCATATTTTCGATGAAACAGAGACCAAACTCCACGATACGTGCCAGCAGAGTTGCCACTGCCGCTCCGGCAACCGCCATTTTCGGAACCCCAAACAGGCCATAGATAAAAATCGCATTCAGGATCAGATTCAGCACGGTGGCACTCGTGCCGTAAATTGTGCTCCGCGTTGTTCTTCCCGTATTTTTCATGATGCACAGATAAACCTGTGAAATTCCGGAAAGCAGGTAGGACCAGCCGGCAATTTTCAGATAGCTGCTGCCAAGCCGGATCAGATCCTCCTCACTCGTAAAAATCCGCATCAGAAGCTGCGGGGCAAAAAAACATGCCAGAAAGAAGATGACGGAAATGACTGCTGCAAGCCGGAAAGCGAGCGCCATAATTTTTTCCACGGCTGTTTTATCCCCTTTGCCCCAATACTGCGCCGCCATGACGGTCGTTCCAATGGTGATGGCCGCATAGAACAGGCTCAGCACAAACGTGATCTGCGTGGCAAGAGAGACCGCCGACAGCGAGCTCTGGTCCAGCGTGCCGACCATCAGGGCATCGGATGCACTGACGAGCGCATTCATCACATTCTGGATCACCATCGGAACGAGGAGCGCCAGCAGTTTCGGATAAAATTCCGGATCTTTTTCCCTCGTTCTTCTCTGATTTTTCATGCTTTTCCCCCTTTTTCCTGTTTTATTCCATACACGTATATGTTATAATCATATTATCTTAGGTTTAGCGTTTTTTCTACGACAATATTCCTTATTTTTTATCATTATTGTACTTTTTAGACAAAACGAAAGAGGATGTATTTATGGTCAATGATCCTATTACAAAAATCATGCAGGATGCGTCCGAAGTTGTCCGCTACGACGAGGTCGGCATTCCGCTTTATATCCAGGAAGGACTCCTTTCCGCCTACCCGGACCGCCGGGCACTCTGCCACTGGCACGAAGATATTGAGTGGCTGTATGTCCGCTCCGGTCAGATAAACTACTATATTAACGGAAAACGTGTCCTCTTAAAAGAAGGCGAAGCCATCATGGTCAATTCCCGCCAGATGCACTACGGGTACTCCGAAAGCGGGCAGGACTGTGATTTCATCTGCATTCTGTGCCATCCGAAAATTTTTACAACGAACAGTGTCCTGTACCAGTCGTACATCACACCGGTTCTGTCAAATCCGTCGCTGGAATATCTTCACTTAAAGCCAGATCATCCGGAGGATACCGAAGCGCTGCAGCTTCTGCCTGAAATTCTCCGCATCAAAAAGGAGCATCCGGCGGCCTATGAAATGGAAGCTGCCGCACTTCTGTCACTTTTATGGTGCCGTCTTCTGCGCAGCCATCCGATGATGCCAGACGAAGCGGCCGCAAAACCGCAGGAGCCAGACCTTCTCATGCAGCGCGATATGGTTTCCTATATTTACAACCACTACAGCGAATCCATCAACCTCGACGAGATTGCCGCCGCGGGAAAAGTCTGCCGGAACAAATGCTGCCAGATTTTCCGCCGTTATCTGAACCAGAGCCCGATTGATTTTCTGAATCACTACCGGCTCGAGGTGAGCTGTCATCTTTTAAACACCACAAAGCTGTCGATCGCGGAAATCTGTACGGCATGCGGGTTTAATCACCAGAGCTATTATTCCAAGATTTTCCTGCGCACCTACAACTGCACACCACGGGATTTCCGGAAGCGGGCAGAGGAGAAAAAGACAGCGGAACCTTCCGAAGAAATTTAATTTTTCTATTTCACGCTTTTTTGTTAAAAAAGACAGGAATTTTGCTAGACATTTTTCCCATCTCTGTTATAATAAAGTTACCAAGGTGTTGCGCTAAACCTCACTAAAACATCATATTTTTTAATTTCATTTTATAAGGAGGATGACATGATTAAAAAATTTGTCTACGGAACCCCATTTGAGACCGAAGCTGTTGTAAAAGAGATCCCGGCTTCCGAAGGAAACCCGGATTACGGTACCTTCTCCACCGAGAACGGCTTCTCCTTCACCACCAAACTTGCTGACGATGACATGGTATTCGGACTTGGTGAAGCCAACCGCGGTATCAACAAACGCGGCTTTCTTTACATCAGTGACTGCGCCGATGATCCGAATCACGTAGAGAGCAAAACCTCTCTGTATGCAGCACACAACTTCATCATCATCTCCGGCAAGACACACGCAGGATTCTTCTTCGATTATCCGGGCACCCTGCGTTTCGATATCGGCTACACCACTTCCGATACGATGACCGTTTCCTGCGAAAACGCCGATCTCTACGTTTACATGATCACCGGTGATTCCGATCTTGATATCGTAAAACAGTTCCGCGGCATCATCGGACGCAGCTACATTGCTCCGAAGTTTGCTTTCGGTTACGGCCAGAGCCGCTGGGGCTACAAAACAGAGGATGATTTCCGCACGGTAGTAAAAAAATACCGCGAAAACCATGTGCCGCTCGATATGGTTTACATGGATATTGACTACATGCAGGATTACAAGGATTTCACCGTAAATGAAGAACGTTTCCCGGATTTCGAGGGATTTGTACAGGATATGAAAAAAGAAAAGATCCATCTCGTTCCGATCATCGATGCCGGTGTGAAAGTCGAAAAGGGTTATGACATTTACGAAGAAGGCTGTGAAAAAGGCTACTTCTGCCGCCGTGAGGATGGATCCTACTTCGAAGCTACTGTATGGCCGGGCTGGACTCATTTCCCGGATGTCTTAAATGCAGATGCCAGAAAATGGTTTGGCGACAAATACGATGTTCTCGTTTCCAGGGGAATCGATGCCTTCTGGAATGACATGAACGAGCCATCCATCTTCTATTCCCAGGAAGGCCTTGCTGATTTCAGGGAGACTGCAAAGAAATACGCAGAAGGTGACCCGGAGGTTCCGCACTACATGGTAGGTGGAAAACTCCAGGCACTTGCAAATAACCATGAGGACTATAAACGCTTCTATCACAACGTAAACGGCGAACAGGTCCGCCACGACAAGGTACACAATCTGTTCGGCTACAACATGACCCGTTCTGCCGGTGAAGCTTTTGAACGAATTTCCCCGGATAAGCGAATCCTGATGTTCTCCCGTTCTTCCTACATCGGCATGCACCGTTACGGCGGAATCTGGACCGGAGACAACTGCTCGTGGTGGTCACACATCCTGCTGAACCTGAAGATGATGCCGTCCCTCAACATGTGCGGTTTCCTCTATACCGGAGCTGACCTCGGCGGATTCGGTGCAAATACCACAAGAGACCTGCTGCTCCGCTGGCTGGCACTTGGTGTTTTCACTCCTCTGATGAGAAACCATGCCGCACTCGGAACACGCGAGCAGGAACCTTACCAGTTTGAGCATATCGAGGACTTCCGCAATGTCATCGGTGTCCGCTACCGCCTTGTTCCGTATCTGTACAGCGAGTACATGAAGGCTGCTTTAAACGATGATATGTACTTTAAACC
Source organism: Fusicatenibacter sp. (assembly GCF_977045365.1). Classification (NCBI taxonomy): domain Bacteria; kingdom Bacillati; phylum Bacillota; class Clostridia; order Lachnospirales; family Lachnospiraceae; genus Fusicatenibacter; species Fusicatenibacter sp. Next base: position 119,309 of record NZ_CDRRUH010000001.1, on the reverse strand, counting down.
GCTTGCCTTCGTTTACCCGGATGACAAGCTGGCAAGAAATACAGAAGATCAGTTGATGATCGGTAATGAGATCATGATCGCACCGGTTTATACCCAGAATGCGATTGGCCGCTACGTATACCTGCCGGAAGAGATGATCTTCGTAAAATTCCTCGGCGACGGAACGATCCATCAGGAAGTTCTGGAAAAAGGCATCCACTATGTAGAAGTTGCCCTGAACGAGGTTCCGCTCTTCATCCGCAAAGGCTGCGCAATCCCGGTTGCCGATTTCGCAGAGTCCGTACCGGAAATCGACGAGAGCACAATCCAGATGATCGGATATGAAGGTGCTTCCTACGAGCGCTATACCGATGACGGAGTTTCCCGTATCTAATACAGAAAACAGTTTTTTCACGCAAAAAGGCGGGAACCCTCTATGTTTCTCCGGGTTCCCGCCTTTTTTCTTTTCGCTTTATTCTGTTTTCGGCAGCCGCACCTCTACGACGGCTCCGTAATTTTCATCCATATTGGAGCACGTAATGCTCGCCCGTTCCCCGTACATCAGTGCCAGACGGCGTTTGATATTGGAAATGCCGACATGGTGGCGGCCGTGATAGATAATCGGCGTGTCATGTTCGATCGCATCCAATGCTTCTTTTGAGAACCCGTTTCCGGTATCGGAAATACAGATGTAGAGATATTCACCGTCTTCATACGTTTCATTTGTCAGATACAGGGAAATCTCACTCTTCCGGTCCAGGGATACACCGTGTACCACGGAGTTTTCCACCAGTGTCTGCAGCAGAAGAGACGGAACCTTCCATTCTCCGATATCACCGTCCGTCGTCGCTTCAAAGGAAAAGGCTTCTTCCCCGTACCGCAGCTTCTGGATGCGGATATATGCCTCAATATGCTCCAGTTCTTCCTCTACATCTCGCTGTTTTTTGGAATCCTGAAAAATATAGCGCATATAATCCGACAGCACTGTTGTAATTTCCACAATCTCTCCCTCATTATTCTTATCTGCAATGCCATGAATCAGGCTCAGGCAGTTCAGGAAAAAATGTGGCTTGATCTGTTCCTGCGTATATTCCAGCTCTGCTTTCTGTTCGGCAAGCTCTTTTTCGTAAATCGCAATTTTCAATCCCTGTATTTTCCGCAGCAGTTCCTTAAATTTACCACTCACAGACTCCAGCTCTAACAGATTATTGCTTCCATCGTCATTCAGACTCTGCTCTTTTTCCAGCTCCTCCAGTTTTTGTCCGAATTTTTCCATCGGTTCCAGAATCCGGTGGTAATATGCTGTAATTTCCAATGCGCAGACAAGCAGAAGAACCGCGATCAGGACGACGAATGCAATTTGCATAATCAGGACATTCTCAAGAATACCGCCTCCCGGCAGAACCATGAGGTTGATCTTTCCGACCGTGCCAAGCTGGTAGGAATAGACCGTCGCATTTTTCTCCTTTTTCTTTCCCGCTTTGGAAAAATCGATAATCTCATTCTTATATTTTTCCGATGTATCTGCCTGCGTCATGACACGACCTCTGGCATCTACCATAAACGGAATGACATCATACTCCTCTGTTTTGGCGCGGATGGTCCGGAAAATCAGATTCAGATTAATGACACAGCCGATGACTTTTTTGTTTTTCGCGTACCAGCCGACAATATAGTCGTCGTCGCCAAACGTAATCACAGTCCATTGTGTGCTGATCGAATCCTTTGATGTCATAATCTGCAGATAGGACATCAGCATCTGATTCAGTGTTGTCATTCCCTTACTCTCGGTAAACATAGTTCCGCTGTCCGTAATCAGAACATTGGCTTTCTGACCGTAGACGAAGAAGGTCTGTACCTCATGGTAACGGATTTTCAGCACACGGTTTCGCTCCCGCAGCGTCTGCTCCATTTCATAATACTGAGCATCTGTCGATGTTATCTGATCCGGGATTTCTTTGATGTTGCTGTCAGAATCCAGCAGATAGATCAGTTCACTGTTGATCTGCGACATATCACGGTTGATCTGATCGACATAGAGCTTTGCCGTATCGGCAATATATTTATCTGCCAGCTTGCGGTTTTCCCAAACGCCCCAGAGCAGGCAGACAACAAGCCCCATCAGAACCAGAAAAACCGGAGTTCCAAGCCGCAGGGACGTATCCTTCAAACTGCGTATTCGAACGCTGCGCAGCATCCTTCGTTTTCCTTTCTGCCAGAGATTCATAAGCGCATCCACCCCTCCTTTTTTTCTGTCTGCAGAGCGACTGCCGGATGCCGCACCTTACCTCGCAGCTCCGGCAGTCCTTTTACACTCACGGAATGTATTTGCAGCTATGTTCTTTGTAACACAGCCCATTATACCATATTTTCCGGCTTTGTCCATGCAGAGTCCGTGTTTCATATGGTGAGAACAGGATTCTCTGTTCCCGCTCGCCTGGTACCGGTGAACGGGAACATTTTCTTATTCCGAGAAAATATTCAGCAGATGTTCGGTATCTGCTCCTTCCTTTACGAATACCGGAATAGTATCCATCGGAGCAGCAACCGTTACATGCTGTCCTCCCTCATACTTCTCTCCGGTCCATGCGTTAAACCATGCCGTTCCGGCCGGAAGATAAACCTCGCGCTCCGTTACGTGATCCTCCATCACAGGTGCAACATAGAGATCCGGTCCGAACAAATAAGCGTCCTCCACATTCCAGCTTTCCGGATCTGTCGGGAAATCATAGAAAACAGGACGCATCACCGGGGTTCCGTCCTCATGTGCTTTCTTCATCTGTACCCGGATATAATCTCTCAGTCGCTCACGCAGGAAAATATATTTCTTTGAAATCTCATATGCCTCATCGCTAAAGCTCCAGATCTCATTGTCACTGCCGGATCCGATCTGTTCTGCACCGTAGCCCTCCTGTGGGTTGCGGTTTCCGTGCAGACGCATGACAGGGCAGAAGCATCCGTACTCAAACCAGCGGATGTACAGACGATGGAAATCCGGGTCATCGGTTCTGGCACCGTGGAAACCGCCGATATCGGTGGTCCACCACGGAATACCGGCAATCGCCATGTTAAGACCTGCCTGTACCTGGCGCCGGAAGCACTCGAAGGTACTTACAATATCGCCTGACCATACGAGTGCACCATATTTCGCGCTGCCTGCCCAGGCAGAACGGATCAGGCTGATCGGCATGGTATCGCCTTCTGCCGTCATGCCGTCATAGAACGCTTTCAGATAATATTTCGGATAAATATTTCCGACCTCCTGTACGCTTCCGAGCTGATAACGGTAGTTCTTGAAATCATAAACGCTGTATTCCGGCTCTGCCACGTCCAGCCAGAAGAGTCTGGCACCCTGATCGTAATAATTTTTCTTGATCTTCTCCCAGACATATGTTCTTGCATCCGGGTTAGTCGCATCGAAGAAAACTTCATTTCCACCACAGAGCATCGTCAGCGGTACACCATGCTCCGTGCGAACCAGATAGCCCTTCTCTTTCATCTCCTCGAAGTTTTCGGAATAAATGTCAACGGTCGGCCATACCGACACAACAACCTGAATTCCCATCTCCTTTAATTCGCGGCACATGCCCGGCACATCCGGCCAGTATTTCGGATCAAATTTGAACTCGCCCTGCTTTGTCCAGTGGAAGAAATCGACGACAATCACATCAAGCGGTACGCCAAGCTCTTTGTATTTTCTTGCTACAGACAAAAGCTGTTCCTGATTCCAGTAGCGGAGCTTACACTGCCAGAAGCCCATGCCATATTCCGGCATCATCGGCGGTTTTCCGGTCAGCGTCATATAATTCTCCTCGATCTTTGCAGGCGTATCACCTGCAATCACAAGATAATCGATTTCTTTCCCGGATTCCGTTACCCATTCCGTTCCATTATTAGCAAACATCACCTGGCCGACACCCGGGTTGTTCCATAAGAAGCCGTAGCCGATACTGGAAAGATAGAACGGAACACTGACCTGAGAGTTTCTCTGCGCCAGCTCCAGCATGCAGCCCTTCAGATCCAGCTCATGCTGCTGATACTGTCCCATTCCGAAGATTTTCTCGCCTTTTCTTGCCACAAAACGCGCCACAATACGGAAATTATCCCCGACACCGTTGCTGTACTCGCGTCCCATGATGTTGAGCGGCATGCTTTCCTCGTCGCGCAGGCGGCGGAAATGCTCCTTTAACAGAACTCTTCCATCCTCATGATAGAACGTAATGACGCTGCCGGAATCGATCACCGCATGAAGCTTTCCGTTTGTGATTTTTCCGTAGGAAATATCCGTTCCCTCGTACATATTGGCAAAGGCTCCGCCTTTTGCTGATGGATCCTCAAAGATTTCAACCTCTCCTGCATGCGCGTCCTTTGCTTCCAGTGCCCAGTCACGGCCGGTAAAGCTTCGATTTTTTGTCGCACGCACACGCAGTGCATCTTTCCCCCACGCTTCGATGCAGACGGTCTCGCCATCGTAAGAATAAATTAACTTCCCCTCTTTTTCCAAAAACATGTAAAAATCCTCCTTTTGTCAAAAACGGCAGGTCATTTCTGGCCTGCCGTTTCTCCTGCTGTTTTGCACTTCAAACATTGACCCGCCGGATCAACGCCTGATGCTTACAGGTAATGTTATTTTCTGTTTATTCTCCCAGATTTTCTTTGTATGCATTGTAAGCATCTGTCTGAATCTGGAGGAACTCGTCAATGCCCATAGCTTTGAGCTGATCGATGTAGGAATCCCACTCATCATCGATGCCGCCGTCTACTACCCAGTGAGCATACTGTGCTTCTACATATTTGTAGATATCGGTTCCGATTGCAGTGATTCTGGAAAGGTCTTCGTCTGTATACTGAACCATCGGGAATCCGCAGTTTTTCTCAGTATCAACATATTTCTCGTTGATTGCATCGTCTGCCAGTTTGATACCATCACCCTGATCTTCCGGAAGAGAAACTTTGTCATAGAAATCCTCGTTCATGTATTTTGGTCCGAAGTCACGTAAGGAGTTGGACCATGCGGAAGTATCCAGAGAAGATCCATCGCTTGGAACATCTACATTGTAGGTTCCGTCGCCATTGTCTGTGATCTGGCTTCCGATCGTACCATAGAAGGTCTGTAACGATGCAAGATCGGTGTAAAATTCATCCGCCCATTTCAGCAGGGTGTCAGGATCTTTACAGTCTTTGGAGATCATGAGCTCACGGTCGGAGATATCAAGGTAATTGGTTGCTGCTTCTACATAGTGGTTTCCATCGTAGCCTTCTACTGCCTCAAGGGTCTTAAACTGATTTACGTTCGGGCCAGCCTCAGCATCTGCAGTCCATCCAAAGATAAGACCTACCTGAGAACCTCCATCTGCCTGCTGTTTTGCTGTCTTCATGGAGCCATCCTGTGTGAAGTACTCAGGGTCAACAACACCCTCTTCCCATAACTGACGCATCCATTTTACTGCTTCTTTGTAATTTTCTTCCATCGGCATGAAGACCGGTTTTCCTTCGCCATTCAGTCCCATGTAGTTTCCGTCACGGCTTACCATGGTTCCGAACGGGGAAAGAATGTGGCGCAGATCACCGCTTAACACTCCGCTGCCTGCTGAATTTGTGATACCGATTTCGTTGGTCGGATCCCCATCACCATCAGCATCTTCTGTTGCAAATTTAACCAGAACCTCTTCCAGCTCTTTATAGGTCTTCGGTGTTTCCAGTCCTAAGTTATCCAGCCATTCCTGGTTGATGCACATAACATCGCCGCAAACCTTCGGACGAAGCGGAAGCTTCTTCGGTAAGCTGTAGATTCTGCCGTCACGGCTGGTGCAGACTGCTTTCAGTTCCGGATCAGCCTCAAAGGCTGCTTTCAGGTTCGGCATATCTTTTTCGATCAGATCTGTCAGATCCAGGAATGCCGATTTGTTCTGTGCCATATCTGCCTGTGTTAAGCAGATGGATCCAAGGAATGCATCCGGGAGGTCTCCGGAAGCCAGCAGCAGAGATTTCTGCTCGGACCAGTCACTGTTGTAATAAATCTGCCAGTCGATGTTGATATTCATCTTGTCCTCGATTTCCTTCATAACTCCTTCATGCAGGAAATCGGTCGGCCAGGTATCGGTCCATCTTACCGTTGCAATTTTGTAGGTTGGGCGGTCACTGGTATCTGCTGTATCACCTGCAGAAGATTCTGTCTTGGCAGAACTTGTGGCAGTGCTTCCACTCTTACTTTCCGATCCTCCATTACTTCCGCATCCTGCAAGCAGTCCGGCTGCCATTGCGGCCGAAAGAGCAACGCTCCAGGCCATTTTCGTTTTCTTTCTCATCATCATCATCTCTCCTTTATGATTTTTTTATTTGCAATACTTCTCTCCTGTCCGCAGGATCAGCCTTTCAGTGATCCGAGCATAACACCCTGATTGAAGTATTTCTGCACTAACGGGTACATACACATGATCGGCGCGGAGGAAACCACGATGATCGCGTATTTGATAAGGTCGGCCATCTGCTTTGCCTCAACGGCTGCAGCGCCGGTACTCATGGCACTCATGGTCTGATTGCCGACCAGAATGCTTCGAAGGACAATCTGCAGCGGCTGCAGACTTTCGCTTCGGATATAAATCAATGCATTAAAGTAGGAGTTCCACTGTCCTACTGCTGCCCACAGGGCAATAACAGCGATAACGGCTTTGGAAAGCGGAAGCACAATCTTGAAGAAGAATCCAAGGTATCCACATCCATCCAGCTGCGCCGCCTCCCAGAGATCCTCCGGGATACTGTTGTTGAAGAACGTTCGTCCTACGATGATGTAATACGTTACAACGGAGAACGGAACAACCATAACCCAGAAGGTATCCAGCAGATGAAATCTCTGTACTGCCAGGTAGGTCGGGATCAGACCACCGGTGAAGAACATCGGGATCAGATAAAATGCCGTGAAGAATTTTCTTCCATATAAATGCTTTCTGGAAAGCGCGTAGGAAGCCGGAATATTGACAACAATTGTCACAAGTGTTCCCATAATTACGTAAGCAATCGTGTTACGGTAGCCGGTCCACAGCTTTGCGTAGCTCGCCAGCTGTTTGTAGCCTTTGAAGTTAAGTCCTTTTGGAAGGAACATAATCTGTCCGTTGGATACGGCTGCCGGATCACTGAACGATGCAATGATGATGAAGTACATCGGATACAGGGTGATGATGATCAGAAGCACGCCGATCGTATACAGGATGATATCGAAAACCCAGTCTTCTCTGGATTTCTTTACTTTATTTGTTGATACTGCTTTTGCTTTACTCATATCTTTGCTCTCCATTCCTATGTAGGCTCAAAATTCTGTCAGATCAGCGAGGTATCACTCATTTTACTGGAAATGAAGTTGACTGCCAGAAGAAGAACCAGGTTGATAATGTTGTTGAACAGGCCAATTGCAGCGGAAAGGCTGTACTGGCTGCTCACAAGACCCATCTTATACACATAGGTGGAAATGATCTCACTTGAAGTACTGTTCAGTGTATTCTGCAGCAGGTAAACCTTCTCAAATCCAATGCTCATAACGCTTCCCATTCTCATGATAAACATGATGGTTGCCGTCGGCAGCAGAGCCGGAACGTCGATGTGGATCATTTTGTGCCATTTGTTGGCACCGTCCATTGTTGCCGCTTCATACAGGGTCGGGTCTACAGAGGAAAGTGTTGCGATATAGAGGATACTGTCCCATCCTACATGCTGCCATGCCTCAGACCATACATAAATGTGTGGGAATGCTTTTGCACTTCCCATCAGGTTCGGGAGCTTGAATCCAAGCAGTCCGACCAGCTTTGCGATAATACCTGTACTCGGGGAGAGGAACAGGATCAGCATTCCGGCCATAACAACGGTAGAGATGAAGTGCGGCAGGTAGGTTGATACCTGGAAGAACTTTTTAAATTTCTGTGCCTTCATCTGGTTAACCAGCAGTCCCATGATAACCGGAAGCGGGAATGTTACCGCGATGGTGTAAAGACTGATGATGATTGTATTTTTGATGGTCAGACCAAACTGATAGGAGTTAAAGTACTGTTTGAAGTATTTCAGTCCAGCCCAGCTGCTTCCCATAATTCCATCCGCAGGTGTAAAGTTTTTAAATGCAATCACAATTCCGTACATCGGATAGTACGTAAACAGTGCAAAAATGATAATGGAGGGAAGCATCAGCAAATATAATGGCCTGCTTCTTCTCACTCCCTCTACAAATCCTATGGAGCTTTTCTTTTTGGTTTTACTATGGTTGGCGCTCACATATCATCCCTTCTTTCCTTTAGATTTTTTGTAACGGTTCAGATCTCCATCGCGATTTTTCTTTCATTTCGCATGGCTCTGAAACAGTTACCATTTTTCTTTTTCATGCTCTCGTTTCAACCGATGAACATATTATACAAAAATCAGGGGTGTATTTCTATCATTTTCCGGCAGTCTGTATGTTAAAAAAGAGATGTTTTTTTCACATCTCTTTTTTAAGTAAAACGTTTTTTTGTTATTGACATCGTTTTTTTGTTATTTTTGCCTGCTCCGGTACTCATTTGGCGTACATCCGACCAGCTCCCGGAATGTTTTGCTGAAATAAGAAAAATTTCCATAGCCGACTTCCATCGCAATTTTGCTAATTGGAAGCGATGAACTGCGCAAATACTCCTTTGCCCGCTCAATACGCCGCTCAGCAATATAATTCGGAAGCGACATTCCCGTTGTTTTCATAAAAATTTTGGAAACGTAGTCCTCTGAGAGAAACACTTTTCCTGCAAGCACGGATCTTGAAAGATCCTCGTTCAGATTCTGTTCGATATAGTCCTTTAGCTGCTCCACCACATTGTCACTGCGGGATTCGTTCTTTTTCTGACCTTCCAGCACATCAAACAGATAATCGATAAACGCATGGGCACCTACCACAGAGAGAACCGCCTCTCTCCGTTTCGTTTCATACTCTTCACTGTCAAAAACCTGTCCGAAAACGATATTGCTCTCTTTTAAATAAACATATATATTCTGTATCATTTCTTCAAAAAAACGGCTCGTGAAATCTTTTCGCAGACCGCCGCTTTTCTCACGCTTTTTCAGATATTCCTGCATTTTTTCCCGCACAGCCGCAAGGGAATCGGATCGCTCCATCTCAGCCAGATACGTTTTCCACGGCACTTCCTGGTAATCACGCTCTACGAAGGACCAGCGTGTCTCATACAGAATCCCTGTTTCATCCGGCACTGCATACTGTTCCATCTCTTCAAGCTGATCGCGGCTCTTTGAAATCTCATCCAGTACCGCCGGCTTTCCCATGTACATGCAGAATCTTGCCGGAAACGCACCCGCCAGACAAGTGCGCAGTCCTGCCAGTTCCTCCTGCGTTCCCATCGCACTTCCGTGATTTCGCAACACAACTGCCCATTCCAGATCGCTGACATGTACCACGGTTTCCAGTTTCATTTCTGTTGTTTCCACATATTCCGTCAGAACATTTGTAATCACAAAATTATATAAACTGATCTCTTTTTTATAATGTTCCTTATCCGGAATTTCCAATACCCGCAGCAGAATCAGACGGAAGGTCTCATCCGGAGTACAATATCCTCTCTTTTTTGCCCTTTCAATCCAATACTCCTCCTGCAGACACTGAACCAGAAGATCCTCCCAGAGCTGCTTTTCCTTCTCCCCTGTGCGCTCCTGTTTCTTCTGCTTCTGCTGTTTTTCCTGCACAATCCCGACAATTCTGCGCAGCGCTGTTTCCAGATCCGCATTGGAAATCGGTTTTAACAGATATTCCCTTGATGACAGCTTCAGCGCCATCTGCGCATACGCGAAATTTGCATAGCTGCTCAGGAAGGTACATTCGATATCCAGCTTTTTGTACCGGATCCATTCCAAAAGCTCCAGCCCGTTTCCCTGCGGCATATCAATATCACACAGCAACATTTCAATCGGATACTCTTCCAGCAGCTTCTGCGCCTGGCGGATGTTGTTTGCCGTAAATACCATATCAATTCCAATTCCGCTCCAGTTGACCGTTTCTTCCAGTTTTTCCACCAGAAGCTTATCATCATCTACAATCAGAATACTAATTCCCATAGGTAAGCCCCCAATATATTTTTCTTCTTTTTTTCTGGAAAAAGCCAGCTGACAGACTCTTATTTTTCTGTCAGCTGGCCTGTTTAAAAAACATTATAACCTGTTTATTCTTTTCCGTCAAAGCAATAGGTACACATTTTGCATTTCGGCAGTCCGATCGACTCTACGAGATCGTCCAGACGGTGATACCGGAGGCTTGTGAAGTTCTGGCGGCGGCAGATTTCCTGGCACATGGATTCGTAGCGGTCGCTCTTCGGATCTGCGTACTCTTCCAGCGTCTTCTCTGCATTTTCCCCTTCTTTTTCCAGAATGATCCGTCTCGTGATCAGATCGAGTTCGGATTTGGAACGGGAGAAGTTCAGGAATTTACAACCATACAGAAGCGGCGGGCATGCCGGACGGACATGGACTTCTTTGGCACCGCTCTGATACAGGAACTCAGTCGTCTCGCGGAGCTGGGTACCGCGCACGATGGAATCGTCGATCAGAAGCAGCTTCTTCTGATCAATCAGCGCCTGCACCGGAATCAGCTTCATGCGGGCGATCAGATTTCTCTGCTCCTGATTCGTCGGCATAAAGGAACGCGGCCAGGTCGGGGTGTATTTGATGAACGGTCTTGCAAACGGAACCTTGGACTCATTCGCGTAACCGATCGCATGGGCAATACCGGAATCCGGCACACCTGCAATGAGATCCGGGTGGACATCGCTTCCCGCATCGCGCTTCGCCAGCATCGCTCCGCAGTGGTAACGCATCTCCTCGACGTTGATGCCCTCATACGACGCCGTCGGGTATCCATAGTAAACCCAGAGGAACGAACAGATCTTCATTTCTTCCTGCGGCGGCACAAGCATCTCGACGCTCTCCGGCGTAATAAAGTCGATCTCTCCTGGTCCCAATTCGTGGTAATCGGTGTAGCCCAGGTTCAGATACGCAAAGTTTTCAAACGATGCACAGTAGGCTCCCTCTTTTTTACCGATCACGAGCGGGGTGCGCCCCTTTTTATCACGCGCAGCGTAGATGCCGTCTTTCGTCAGAAGCAGCAGCGTCATGGAGCCGTCCACGACATCCTGCAGATGACGGATGCCCTCTGGAATCGTCTTCTCACTGCAGATCAGGGATGCGGCAAGCTCAGTCGCGTTGATCTGGCCGGTGCTCATCTCCTGGAAATGGGTGCGGCCGTTGCCGTAAACCTCTTTTAAGAGCTGATCCATGTTGTTGATCTTTCCAACAGTTGTGATCGCAAAGCTTCCAAGGTGCGACTGGATCAGAAGCGGCTGCGGCTCGTAGTCGGAGATACAGCCGATGCCGAGATTTCCTTCCATTTCTGCCACGTCGCGCTCGAATTTCGTACGGAACGGGGAATTTTCAATGTTGTGGATGGCGCGCGAAAAGCCATTTGCTCCATAAGTCGCCATACCGCCTCTTCTTGTGCCGAGATGCGAGTGATAGTCTACTCCGTAAAACAGTTCCAGTGTACAGTCTTTTCTTGATGCAACTCCAAAAAAGCCTCCCATTTCTTGTTTACCTCTCTTTATGTATTTTTTTCTCCCTTTGGTGCCATAAAAATGAATCTCCCGGCTGACCGGGACTCTTTGTTTAGTGTAACACGTTTTTCTCCGTACTGTAAAGTATAACTAATAAATTTGATATAAAAAATAATCTACATTAATAAATAAATTTACAGCTTTTTTCACAAAGATTCCCGGATATGCTCAATAAACTTCGTCGCCGCAAGGCTGAACGGCTGCTCCCGCTTCCACGCGAAGACGCTGTTGCTGACGATCGGCGGGGTAAGCGGTCTTCCGACGATTTTCTCTTCTTTCCACAGCTCCGATGCCCCCTGCACCGTAATCTGATAAGCCAGTCCCTTCATCACCATTTTGGCCCCGTTTGTCGGCAGGTTGCTGGTGAACAGAATATTCAGTGACTGATAGTACGCACCGAACCAGTTGGCAATCTCATTCTGCACATTGCGTCTGCGCGGCAGGATCAACGGCAGATTCTTCAAATCCTCCGGGCACACCGCTTCTTTCTGCGTAAGCGGGTCGTCCGCCCGCATCAGAACCTGCTGCAGTTCGCCTTCTTTCAGCCGCACAAACTCATATTTTCCAATGTCGACCGGCTCGAGCAGCAGTGCGATGTCAATGAGTCCGCGGTCCATCTGTTCTTTCACAACATCCGCTGTCCCGGTCAGCAGATCGAACGTCACATTGGGATATTTTTCATGAAACGATTCGATCAGATCCGCCAGCACATTTACGGCTTTCGTCTCACCGCATCCGATCGACACGCGCCCGTCAATCAGCGCTTCCTGCTCCGTCAGCTCCTTCTCTGTTTTATCGATCAGCCCGATGATTTCCTCCGCGCGGCGGCGCAGCAGAATCCCCTCATCCGTCAGGCGGATACGCCGTGTCCCGCGCTCGAATAACGTAACGCCAAGCTTCTCCTCGAGCTGGGATAGCTGGCGGCTCAGCGTCGGCTGTGTGATATGCAGTACCTCCGCGGCACGGCTGATGCTCTCCTCCCGCGCAACCGCAAGAAAATAGCGCAATACTCTGGTTTCCATGTTTTTTCCTCTTTCGTTTTTCTTCTATAACTATACTATATCTCTTTTTCCTTGATCTGAAAAGAAAGTATTGATTCTTTTTGTCGATTATGATACGGTAAAGCTGTTTATGGACGTTAGTTTTGCGTTAAACGTAGCAAACGCTCCATTCTTATGTTATCTTTTTTAAGAGGAGGTTTTTACCATGGTTTCACTTTTGCTGCCCGTTATTTATCTGGCGTTCATTAGCCTTGGACTGCCGGATTCCCTGCTCGGCTCGGCGTGGCCGGTCATGTATCAGGAGCTTGGAACTTCCGTTTCTTCCGCCGGTATCATCTCCATGATCATCGCCGCCGGAACGATCGTGTCGAGCCTCAACAGCGACCGTCTGAATACCCGCTTCGGCACCGGAAAAATCACCGCAGTGAGCGTTCTCACAACGGCAGTTGCACTGTTTGGTTTTTCCATCAGCCACTCTTTTATCGCGCTCTGTCTGTGGGGCATTCCGTACGGACTCGGCGCCGGAAGTGTTGATGCTGCACTGAATAACTATGTTGCACTGCACTACAAAGCCCGCCACATGAGCTGGCTGCACTGCATGTGGGGTGTCGGCTGCAGCACCGGCCCGGTTGTAATGGGATATGCCATCAATCATTCCACCTGGAACAACGGTTATCGTACCATCGCACTGTTTCAGATTGTGCTGACACTCGTTCTTTTTCTCAGTCTTCCACTCTGGCAGAAACCGTCTGCGGATGCTTCCGCCGATGAGACATCTGTTCCGGAACAGAGAAGTTTTTCCCGCCTGATCCGTGTTCCCGGCGTCAAAGAGGTTCTGATCTGCTTTTTCTGCTACTGCGCCGTAGAATCCACCGCCGGCATGTGGGCCGCAAGCTACTGTACCCTGTTCCGCGGCATCGACGCAAAACGCGCGGCAAGCTGGGCGAGTCTGTTCTACGTCGGTATCACCATCGGACGATTCTTCTGCGGCTTTATCACCATGAAGTTAAATGATCAGAAAATGATCCGTCTCGGACAGGCTGTGATCGCAGTTGGTGCCATTCTGATGCTTCTGCCGCTCGGCGACGCAATTCTGTTTATCGGCCTCATCCTGATCGGACTTGGCTGTGCGCCGATTTATCCTTCCATCATTCACGAGACACCGGCAAACTTCGGTGCTGACTTAAGTCAGGGAATCATCGGCATCCAGATGGCCTTCGCCTATGTCGGAACCTGCCTGATGCCGCCGATCTTCGGTGTGCTTGGACAGCATATTTCCTTTGGACTGTATCCGGTCTTCCTGCTGGCCATTCTGATTCTCATGGTTGTAATGGCGGAGCGGATGCACCGTGTGACGGCGGAAAAGAGAAATTCCTATAAAGCCAATTATTAATTTGGAACTTTTACGGTCAAAAAATACCGTTGATCCTTTTTGTGTTTGGATCAACGGTATTTTTTTGCGGATAAACACCGGTGCGCCGCTTGCGTGGGTGATGCCCATGCAGCCAAGACCGATGGCAGATACTTCGTCCGTTCCGTGTATCCACATAATTTCACACCTTCCACTTTTCCGCAACGCAAAAACCGGAATGCATACACATTCCGGTTTCAGTAGAGCGCGAGACGGGATTCGAACCCGCGACCCCAACCTTGGCAAGGTTGTACTCCACCCCTGAGCCACTCGCGCATTTTTAAGTTTTTATCTTGTTAAGTGCTCGCTGCACCTTACAAATGATAATATACACGAACTTCCCCCATTTGTCAACACCTATTTTCAACTTTTTTCAAAAAAATTTCAAAAACATCTACAATTCCCACATTTTCCCATTTTTACCCTCCCCGCCCCAACAAACTTTTCTTTTTATCCCAGTCACGCTGCCCTCCCAGGCAGCTGTGCGTCCCTCCCCACCGTCAGACCGCGAGCGGCTTCGTACCTGCGGGGCGGGGGCATAGAAAAAGAGGGCGGAACTGTGAGCACAGAATGGGTGCGGAAAAATGGGATGACCTCTGGTGCACAACACCAGAGGTCAAAACGCACTGAGTCGGGAAATCATCAGATTTCCTGACGAATTGCGTTGGTGCCCATTTTCCCGTGCCCATTCTGTGCCACAGTTCCGCCCTCTTTTTCTCGCCCCCGCCCTGCAGGTACGAAGCCGTTCGAGGTCGTCCGTCTCTACGCCTTCAGAATCGCACTCAACACATACTGATTATTCGAAAAATTCTTCTGCGAAATATCTCCCAACCGGATAAGGTCGACATCCAGCCACAGCTCCTCCGCCGCCACCATCATATTCGCAAACATAATCCCAAAATTCACCTCATCCCACTTCCGAAGCTTCTCCACACTATGCTTCTTCGAGAAAATATGAATCCTGTTATCATACACCACGAATCTCCACGGCTGGCTGTTCATACTCGACGGTGACAGCCGTGCCGCCTCCAGCATCTGCGTCATCCACTGACGCGGCACCTCTTTAAACACACAAAGATCATCCAGCGGCAGTCTCTTCGCCTCACTCTGCCGTCTCGTATGCGCCCCATGGCTCTTTCCGAAAGCGACGATCCCCACCAGCCGCTTTCCGTCCTTTTCCATCTCCGTTTTTCTCACCCGGCTGCTCCCGATAAAGCAGGTCCCCAGCCCGATACTGCAAAGATACAGCACCATCTGCTCCATAATATAACCCACATTCATCAGATACCGCTCCGACTCCTCCGAATAAAAAGCCATATAATACGGCGCCTTCACACTGAACATACTGAGCATTCTCTCCTGCCCTTTTCTGTTGTCCAGAATCGCCATATCCACACCGATGCCCGAAAACAGTGCCGGCATCTCCTTATAATGCTCCCAAATCTTATCCAAAGTCTGCGGCGGAAGCGTATCAAAACAATAATTCCTTACTGATTTTCTAACAAAAATAGCCTCATATAAATTCATACTCTCACCCTTACTTCATCTGCTATCCGTCTGTTTTTTTTTCAAGCCGGCCGCGGCCCGCTCCCCATTTTTACAGGAGCAAAGCCGCATTCCGAAAAATTTACGTTTAATCT
Organism: Fusicatenibacter sp.; assembly: GCF_977045365.1. Taxonomy (NCBI): domain Bacteria; kingdom Bacillati; phylum Bacillota; class Clostridia; order Lachnospirales; family Lachnospiraceae; genus Fusicatenibacter; species Fusicatenibacter sp. Next base: position 103,654 of record NZ_CDRRUH010000001.1, on the reverse strand, counting down.
TCCGCATTCGACAGAAATACGGAAATTCTCCCTCTTAATCGCAAATATTTTTCAATTTCCAGCTCATCCATTTTTACTCTGTAATAATATTGTAACATATCCAAAAACTTTTTCAAGGGAAAAACGCGCCAAATTTTGTATATTTTTCACACATATTTCCCATCAAATTTATGCAACTTTAAAACCTGTGCTTACGCTTCCGCGGTCAGCTTCTCCAGCTCCTCCACATAAGAAGCAAACACATCCAGCGCCTCTTCCACCGGCTCCGGCTTCGTCATATCGACGCCGCAGATCTTCAAAAGGTCGATCGGATCCATCGAGCAGCCGCCGCTTAAGAACTGTTTGTACTTCTCCACGATACCCGGCTCCCCTGCCAGGATCTTGCTGCTGATCGCAATCGCCGCCGAAAATCCCGTTGCATACTGATATACATAGAACGGTGTATAAAAATGCGGGATTCTCGCCCACTCCAGCGCAATCTGCGGATCCGAAATCATATCCGGTCCGAAATACTCCTTGTTGATCGACAGATACAGCTCCGAAATACCGTCCGCCGTCAGCGTGCCTTCCTCTGCCATCTTCTCATGAATCCGCTTCTCAAACTCCGCAAACATCGTCTGACGGAACACCGTTCCCTTAAACTGATCCAGGAAATAATTCAGCAGGAAAATCTTCTCCTCTTTTTCTTTCGCATGCTCCAGCAGATAGCGGATCAGCAGCGCCTCGTTGCAGGTTGATGCCACCTCAGCGACAAAGAGGCGGTACTCCGCATACGTAAACGGCTGTGTATGGTTCGAATACCAGGAATGCAGCGAATGGCCCATCTCATGCGCCAGTGTGAAAACGGAGTCGATATTTCCGTTAAAGCTCATCAGCACATACGGATGGGAATCATAAGAACCCCAGGAGTAAGCGCCGCTCTTTTTTCCTTCGTTCTCATAGACATCCACCCAGCGCTCCGAAAAGCCTTTTTCCAGCAGTGCCACATAATCATCCCCGAGCACGGCAAGCGCTTTCTTCACGATCTCGGTCGCCTGCTCATACGTATACTTCTGCTCGTACTCTTTCGTCAGAGAAACGTACACATCATACATATGAAGTTCATCCACGCCGAGCAGCTTCTTGCGCAGTGCCACGTAGCGGTACATCGCCGGCATTTTTGCATGAATCGCCTCGAGCAGTTTATCATAAACCGAAACCGGGATATTTCCGCCGTCCAGCGATGCGGCAAGTGCAGATGGATATTTCCGTACATCCGCAAAGAATGCGGCCTGTTTCAGATTGGCGCCGAATGTTGCGGCAAGCATGTTTTTGTGTTTTTCATACTCGGCATAATATTTCTCAAACGCTTCTTTTCTGACTCGGCGGTCCTTCGACTGTAAAAAACCGATGAAGGTGCCGTGGCTTAACGGAACCTGATTTCCCTCTTCATCTGTGACCGGCTGGAATCTGAGGTCTGCGTTCGAAAATGCAGAGAAAATCTGATCCGGACTGGATGCCATCTCTCCGGCTTTTGCAAGAACAGCCTCCATCTCCGGCGAGAGAATGTGCTCTTTCTTGCGGAAGTTTTCTTTTAATACGCGGTCGTACAGACGGAGCGGCTCATACGCTTCTTCAAACTTCGCTACAGTCTCTTCGTCGAGTTCGAGAATCTCCGGCTCCACAAAAGAGGATGCATCTGCAAGAACGGCCATCATGCTGTCCATCTTTCCGGCATAGCCCTGATACTTCTGATTGCCCATATCCTGGTGATATTTCTGGCTTGCATAGACATACAGGCTGGAAAAGACGCGGCTGATGTCATCCAGACCGGAAAGAACGTCATACAGCGCTTCTGCACTCTCTTTCATTGTTCCCTGTTTTGCGCGGAACGCTTCTATTTTCTTCGCAAGCTCCTGCTCTGTTTTCTCAAATTCTTCATCACTGCCAAACAAACTCGAAAGATCCCAGCAGTACGCCGGATCCATCTCTTCTCTTTTTTTCAGTTTAATTTCTGCCATAATTCTCCCTTCATCACCCTACAAGGCGAAACAATTTCTGCGGTTTTTCTTCTAATCTTAATGTGCCGCACTTACGCTTAGTTTACCACAATTTGATCTTTAAATCTAAAATTTTTTCTTAAAATTGTTGACAAATCCATAAACCGATTGTATGATTGTACTATCAAATTAATACAGTAGTACAAAAGGAGTGAATGCCATATGCCATGGAATCTTGATTCCTCGCGGCCGATCTATCTGCAGATCATCGAGCGGGTACAGATGGACATTATCACCGGGCGCTATCAGCCGGGCGATAAGCTTCCGTCCGTCCGCGATCTCGCACAGGAGGCCGCTGTCAACCCGAACACAATGCAGAAAGCACTTTCCGAACTGGAACGCAGCGGACTGATTTATTCCCAGCGGACCAGCGGACGCTTTATTACCGAAGACAAGGAGTTGATTCATCAAATGAAAAAAGAACTTGCCGCCGCAGAAGTCTCTGCTTTTGTTGCCCATATGAAACAGCTCGGCATAAGCCCGGAGGAAATCCGGCAGCTGCTTGCCGAAACGATTGAGGAGGAAGAAAATCATGAGTGAACTTGTAACGTGTAAAAACCTGACGAAGCGCTTTGGAAACCACACTGCGCTCGATCATCTCAACATTTCCCTGGATTCCGGGAAAATCATCGGACTGCTGGGGCCCAACGGAAGTGGAAAGACAACGCTCTTAAAGCTGCTGAACGGACTGCTGACCCCAAGCGAAGGTGAAGTCCTCATCGACGGGAATCAGCCAGGCGTCGAAACGAAAAAAATCGTCTCCTATCTGCCGGACAAAATGTATCTCGGCAGCTGGATGCGCGTCTCGGATCTTTTAACGTATTACAGCGATTTCTTTGAAGACTTTGACATGTCCCGTGCCAACGCCATGCTGGAATCCTTAAAAATCAGCCCGAAAGACCGCTTAAAAACGATGTCAAAAGGAACGAAAGAGAAAGTCCAGCTCATCCTCACGATGAGCCGCCGCGCAAAGCTCTACTGCCTCGACGAGCCGATTGCAGGCGTCGATCCGGCAGCGCGCGATTACATCTTATCTACGATTTTAAATAACTACGAACCGGACGCATCCATCCTCATCTCAACGCATCTGATTTCCGATGTTGAAAACATTCTCGATGAGGTTATCTTTATCCAGGAAGGCCAGTTAAAACTGCACGCCTCCGTTGAGGATATCCGGATGCAGGAGGGTGAATCGATTGATTCTTATTTCAGGGAGGTATTCAAATGTTAAAAAAATGTCTGAAACATGAGTGGAAAGCATGCTGGAAAAACATGGCACTGCTGAACGGTGCTGCCATTTTCATGGGAGCTCTCGGAGGCTTCGGCTTCCTCTTTTCCCACCTTTATGAGCTGCCGGATCTGCTGATCGTCCTCTATCTGCTTGCGTACGTTTTGATTGTGATCGCCGCATCCGTCATGACGCAGGTGCTGATGATCCAGCGCTACTATAAAAATCTCTTTACCGACGAAGGGTATCTGACCAACGTCCTTCCGGTATCGGCAACGGATCATATTCTCTCAAAAATGCTGGTTTTCGGCGCATGGAGCATCTTAAACGCACTTTCCGTTCTCGCTTCCTTCGCTTTTTTGCTTCTGCCGTCCGCAATCCGGTATTTTACCGCAAACACCCTGCTTTTTTCCAACAATGCCATGACCTTTTCCGATTTTCTGTCCTATCTCTGGGCACAGATTACCTGTGTTGCCGATGCTGCTTTTTCCCTGATCGGCATCACGAACCACATCGGTATGGCACTGTTTTCCATCGTCGGCTTCTTCGCTTCACTGTTCTTCGGCATCCTTCTGTTCTATGCCGCTATCAGCATCGGAAGCCTGGTATCCAGCCATAAAGTTCTGACAGCTGTCCTTTCTTACATCGGCATGACCACCGTAATCCAGATCTTCGGCGGAATCAGTATCGTCCAGGTTTTCCAGGACTCCACACCGGCCGCTGTGGTTACCACATCCTCAGTTTCCACGCTTGTCATCACCGTGGTGCTCTGTGTCGTTCTGTTCCTGATCTGCCGCTATATCTTAAGCAGACGGCTGAATCTTTCATAAAAATTGCATGAAAAAGCGCCGCCGCGGACGAACCGAATCGTCTGCGGCGGCGTTTTGTATGCATGTTCTGCACTTATGCCAGATGCCAGATATCCTCGTTGTACTGTGCAATGGTACGGTCGGAGGAGAAGAAGCCTGCTTTTGCGATGTTGATCAGGCACTTCTTGTTCCATGCATCTTTGTTCTCGTAGTCTTTGTATACTCTTTCTTTTGTCTTGATGTACTCTTTCAGGTCGAGCAGCGTCATGAACCAGTCTTTGTTCAAGATCTCTTTGTAGAGTCTCTCCAGGCAGACCTTGTCGCCGATAGCGAGCAGTTCGTCGCTTACGATGAAGTCAACGAGTTTTGCAATCTGCGGATCAGCATCGTAGATGTCTTTGGAGCAGTAAGCAGCGTCTGCGTACAGGTCGATGACATCCTGCGGTCTCTTTCCGAAGATGTAGATATTCTCTTTTCCAACGAGGTCGCCGATCTCAACGTTTGCACCGTCCTCAGTTCCGAGGGTCAGAGCGCCGTTCAGCATGAATTTCATGTTTCCGGTTCCGGAAGCCTCTTTGGAAGCCAGGGAGATCTGCTCGGAGATGTCTGCTGCCGGGATCACCTTTGCAGCTTTCGATACGTTGTAGTTCTCGAGCATGATGACTTTGAAGTACGGGCTTACCTCCGGATCATTCTCAATCAGCTCCTGCAGGCACAGGATCAGATGGATAATGTCTTTTGCGATGATATAAGCCGGTGCAGCCTTTGCGCCGAATACCATGGTGATCGGAGTTTTCGGCTTGTTGCCGCTCTTGATGTCCATGTATTTGTATACAGCGTACAGAGCGTTCATCTGCTGACGTTTGTACTCATGGAGACGTTTTACCTGTACATCGATGATGGAGTTCTCATCCAGTGCGATGTTCTGGGTCTCATACAGGAACTGTTTGAGGTCCATTTTGCGGTTGTGTTTGATCTCCTCGAGTTTTGCAAGGACTTTCTTGTTGTCTTTGAATTTCAGCAGTTTTTCAAGCTCGTCGGCATCTTTCTTGAATCCCGGTCCGATCAGGCTCTCGATGTACTGTGCCAGTTCACGGTTGCAGTGCAGCAGCCAGCGGCGGAAGGTGATACCGTTTGTCTTGTTGTTGAATTTCTCCGGATAAATATCGTAGAATGGTTTCAGCTCGGAGTTTTTCAGGATCTCGGTGTGCAGAGCAGCAACGCCGTTGACGGAGAATCCGTAATGGATATCCATATGTGCCATGTGGACACGCTGATCTTTGTCGATGATCGCTACTTTCTCGTCTTTGTATTTCTTCTTTGCCTGTGCATCCAGCTCGTGGATGATCGGCAGCAGGTGCGGAACTACTTCCTCAAGGTAATCGATCGGCCATTTCTCCAGTGCCTCGGCAAGGATGGTATGGTTGGTGTAAGCGCAGGTCTTGCTGACAACATCGATGGCTTCCTGCATCGTGAAGCCTCTCTCCTGCAGAAGACGGATCAGCTCCGGAATCACCATGGACGGGTGGGTATCGTTGATCTGGATGACAACGTGGTCATACAGCTTGTGCAGATCGTAGCCCTTCTGCTCGCACTCCATCAGAATGAACTGTGCGCCGTTGCTTACCATGAAATACTGCTGATAGATACGAAGCAGCTGTCCGGCACGGTCGCTGTCATCCGGGTACAGGAACAGAGTCAGGTTTTTCTGAATCTGATGTTTGTCAAAGTTGATGCTGTCGGACGGAACGATGCTCTCATCTACGGTATCCACATCGAACAGGTGCAGACGGTTGCAGCCGCTGTCGTAGCCCGGAACGTCGATATCGTACAGAGTGGAATGCATCGTGAAGTTTTTATACGGAACCGCAAAGGATACCGGCTGTCTTACGAGCCAGCTCTCATTGGTGATCCATGGGTTTTTGACTTCTTTCTGTTTGTGGTCTACCAGAAGCTGGCGGAACAGACCGAAGTGATAATTAAGGCCGATACCGTCTCCCGGAAGTCCCAGTGTTGCGATGGAATCAAGGAAGCATGCTGCCAGACGGCCAAGTCCGCCGTTTCCAAGGGACGGCTCCATCTCCATCTCCTCGATCTCGGTCAGCTCTCTTCCATGAGCGGCAAGTGCTTTTTCTACTTCCTCGTACATGCCAAGGTTGATCAGGTTATTGGACAGCAGTTTTCCAATCAGAAACTCTGCTGAAATATAATACAGCTTCTTACTTCCAGTGTTTCTTTTGCGACCTGCCATCTCCTGTTTGGTGATCACCATCAGGGCTTCAAAGATTTCACTCTTTGTGCAGTTGTCCAGATCTCTTCCAAAACGCTCTTTTAAGATTGCCTGAATTCTTTCTTCCATTGTTTTCTTCTCCTTACTGCTGCGGCATTATTTTCCGCAGTATGGTTTGGTTGATTCTCGCACGACAAGTTCACCGCCGTACACTTTGCTGCAGGGTTCTTCTTTCCCCGAAATTAAGGAAAACAGCATCTTCGCCGTCTCTGCGGCAAGCTGCTCCACCGGCTGGCGGATCGTTGTGATGCTTGGTATATAATACTCTCCTGCATCGATTCCGTCAAATCCGGCAACGGAAACATCGTCCGGCACGGCAAGCCCGGCCTCTTTTAAGGCACGGCAGGCACCGATCGCCAGCGTATCCGCGGTGGCATACAGCGCGGAAAATTCCGTCTTCTTTTCCAGAATTTCTTTCGTTATCTTGTATCCCGTGGCGAAGGAGTACGTGTCATCCTTCGTCATGTGAAATACCAGATCAGGGTCATAAGGTATCCCGTGATCCAGTAACGCCTGACGGTACGCATCCAGCCGGAGCCGTCCGATACTGATGTCGTCCTCACAGGCGGTGATAATAGCAATGCGCCGGTGGCCGAGGCTGCAGAGATAATCTACCATCTTATAGCTTTCCCTGTAGTCGTCAACCGATACGCTCGCGCACGGTTTTCCTCCGTCCGAAACTGCCCCGATCGTACTGATCACGTACGGAACCGGGATCTGCGCCATTTTCTCGTGCGGGTGTGTGAAGTTTCCGCCGAGGAAAATGATGCCGCGCAGCCGCTTCTCTTTGACGATTTCAATCGCGGAGTCCACCTCATTTGCCTTTTCCTCTACTCGCTCAATGATGCAGGCGTATTTCTTTTTGCTCACAACCTCTTCGATCACACTGATCATATTGTTGAAGAACATGTTGTCCATACCTTTGACCAGAATAGCGATCGCTTTTGCATTCGACCGTTTCAGGTTTCTGGCACTGTTGTTCGGTACGTAATTCGATTCGGCAATCACCTTTAAGATCATCTCTTTCGTCTCCGGATTGATGTCCGGGTGATTGTTCATCGCTCTCGATACCGTGCTCACACCTACCTTACATTTGCGGGCAATATCTTTAATCGTTACCTGTTCCATGTTCCAGGCCACTCCTTTAGCTTCTTTCTGTGCTTCCGGCCTGTTCTCTCAATAGGTACCGCTTTATTTTGCGATACGCGCTGTAATTTTCGTCAGCCGGTTAATTCTCTTCGCCAGCTCCGGTGTAAACTGTCCCGGAAGCAGACGCCATTTCCAGTTATTTCCAAGCGTAGACGGATAATTGATTCTCGCCTCCGTGCCAAGGCCTAAAAACTCCTGCATCGGAGTGACAGCCAGATCTGCCACACTCTCCATGGACATGCGGATGAAATCCCACGGCAGCTCCTCATCGGTGCTCTTTGCATTTCCCATATACTCTTTGGAGAATTCGCGGTCTTCCTCGCTCATCACATAATACCATCCAAGAATCGTATCGTTGTCGTGCGTTCCGGTGTAGACAACACAGTTTCTCTCGTAGTTGTGCGGCAGGTAATCACTCTCCTCACGGGAATCAAACGCAAACTGCAGAACCTTCATACCCGGATAACCGGACTCTTTTACCATCTCGATAACACTCTCGGTCAGATATCCCAGATCCTCTGCGATGACATCCACATCACCGAGTTTTTCTTTAACGGTGTTGAACAGATCCATGCCAGGTCCTTTTTCCCAGTGGCCGCGCTCCGCAGTCTGATCACCAAACGGAATGGAATAATATTCATCAAATCCGCGGAAATGGTCGATGCGGACAGTATCGTACAGTTTGAACACGTGGGCCAGACGTAACAGCCACCATGCATAACCTGTGCTCTTATGGTAGTCCCATCTGTATAACGGGTTGCCCCAGAGCTGTCCGGTTGCAGAGAATGCATCCGGCGGGCATCCGGCAACTGCTTTTGGCTGGTTGTCCTCATCAAACTGGAACAGAACCGGATTTGCCCAGGTGTCGGCGCTGTCAAATGCCACATAAATCGGAATATCACCGATGATACGGATACCCTTTTCATTTGCGTAAGCTTTCAGTGCTTTCCACTGTTTCAGGAACATAAACTGCTGGAATTTGTAAAATGCAATCTCCCCGGCAAGCTCTTCCCGTTTCTGATTCAGCGCAGCTTCCTCTCTGTCTTTTAATTCTGCCGGCCACTCACTCCAGCTGATTCCGCCGAGTGCATCCTTAATTGCCATATACAGAGCATAATCCTCCAGCCAGTAACCATTTTCCGATACAAATGCATCATATACGTCATCTGCCGCAAATCTTTCAAATGCTTTTCTGAGTACTTTGAAACGGGACAGATAAATCTTTTCGTAATCAATATACTCTGCATTGTCGCCGAAATCGCACGCATCACACTCTTCTTCTGTCAGAAGTCCCTCTTTTACCAGGGTCTCCAGATCAATAAAATATGGATTTCCTGCAAAAGTAGAGAACGACTGGTACGGCGAATCTCCATATCCCGTCGGTCCAAGCGGAAGAATCTGCCAGTAGCTCTGGCCGGCCTCCTCCAGGCGATCCACAAATTCATACGCTTCTTTCGAAAAACATCCGATACCATATCGGGACGGCAGCGAAGCTACCGGAAGTAAAATACCACTTTCTCTCATTTTTAAACCCTTTCTCCTTGTCGTTTTTTCTATCCATCCGACCCCACAAATACATCATTTCTGTTCACGGATACGCAGCAAATTGTAACTTATGCAACCCCTATCGCCAGCTCATTTTGTTTCGTAAAAACAGGGCTGTCGGTATCTCGTCTGTATTTCCGGAAACGGTGTCGGTAACGTTTCCGGAACTCGTTATATTTACAATACCATACTCTGCATCAAAAAACAACCCCCAACCCCCTTATCATATTTACCAAATATTGAATACTCTGTTTATTCAAAACAACGAATTTGCATTTTTGTAACGATGCAAAGCCATACGTAAAAAGACAGTATGCGGGGACGAAACCGCTCTGGGCACTTAAAAATCATGAATTTTTCAAGCCTCCCATATAGGTTCTGTCCCCGCATGCTGTCTTTTGCGGTATCTGTTTTTCACTTAAAACTCCAGAATAATCTTTGTTCCGGTTCCAAGTGTACTCTCAATTTTAATCTTCGCATCATGAAGAATCGCTCCATGCTTCACAATGGAAAGTCCAAGTCCAGTACCACCCGTCTCGCGGGAGTGGCTCTTATCAACGCGATAGAAGCGCTCGAAGATCCGCTCCTGGTCTTCTTTTGCGATTCCGATTCCAGTATCCGCCACTGCCACAATCGCCCGTCCGTTTCTTCCGCGCGAAACCGTAACCTCAACCTCACCGTCTTTTTTATTATACTTAATCGCATTATCACAAAGATTATAAATCATCTCATAAAGCACCTGCCGTGCTCCTTTGATGCGGCAGCTCTCTCCGCGCACCGTCATCTTCACCTTCTGCTCCTTCGCCCGCATCGAAAGATGCCCTTCGACATCCCGGCAGATCTGCATCAGATCCACATCCTCCATCGGGATCGACTGGTCGTTCTCGTCCAGTCTGGACAGCTTGATAATATCCTCGACAAGAGAGCTTAGCCGGCTCGCCTCGCTGTGGATTCTGCCCGCAAATTTGGGAATATCCTCCGGTTTTACCATGTTGTTTTCAATGATCTCCGCATATCCGGAAATCGACATCAGCGGTGTTTTCAGCTCATGTGAAACATTGGCAGAAAACTCTCGGCGCATCACCTCGGCTTTCTGTTTTTCCGTCACATCCAGCACCAGGATGACCGCACCGGACACAACATTATCCACACGCACCGGATTTGCAAGAAGCTGATAAACTCTTCCGTTTAATTCCAGCATCCGTTCCTCGGAACTGCCCTCCAGCGCATGATCCAGTGCCTCCTTCAGCTGCTCATTGCGGCTGACTGTCACGATATTGTGGTTGATGCATTCCTCTGCCGTCACATCAAACAGATTCTGTGCCGAACGGTTGATGGAGAGTACGACCGACTGGTTTGTCACAATCAGACCATCTTTCATATATTCCGTGATGGCAAGATATTCCTCCTGATTATGGCGGAGTTCCTCCATCTGCTGCTGAATCTGCTTCTGCTGCTGATGAATCCTTCCAAGCAGCGGACTCAATTCCTCATATGCTTTGTTGTCCAGCGGATGGTTCAGGTCAATCTCATTGATCGGCTTTACGAGTACCTTTGTCATATGACTGACCATCATCAGCTCTACGATAAGAACTGCCGCAATCAACACAGCCACCAGCCATATATTCCGCAGCATCACGCCGAATACACTGTCCGTTGTCAGGGAAACACGGACAATTTTTCCATTGTCCAGGCGCAGTGCTGTATAATATGTTTTGCTCCGCAGAGTCTCGGAATAACGGGAAATATTGCTTTCCCCGGTTTTTTCCGCCTCAATCACCTCCGGCCGCTGCGAATGGTTTCCCATCATGTTCGCATCCTCGACCGAATCAAACTGAACGGTTCCGTCCGTATCAATCAGGGTAACCCGGCTTGCCGTAATCTTTCCGGCCGGTTTATCCAGACTGTCATCCCCCATCTTGTCCAGAAAATACCTGTAATACTCACATTCATTTCTCACCGAAACACGAAGCTGCTCCGCCGTATTGTTGTACATTGCCCAGCTCATAGTGAAAAAGGTCAAGATAATCGCAGCAATAATCAGCGCTCCCGCATGTTGAAAGACTTTTTTACGCATCTTACCTTCTCAGCCTCCTATCCGGTATCCCACGCCGCGGACCGTCTCGATCAGTTCGCCGCATTCGCCCAGCTTCTGGCGGAGTGTACGCACATGAACGTCTACCGTACGGGTTTCTCCGTCAAAATCATAGCCCCAGACATGGCCGAGCAGACGGTCTCTCGTAAGGACAATTCCTTTATTTTCCATCAAAAATTTCAGCAGTTCAAACTCTTTTAAGGTCAGGGTAACCTTCTCCCCTTTGGCCAGAACCTGGTGCTGTTTTACCTGGATCTGCAGATCTCCGGTCTCCAGCACATCATTTTCCTTCTCTTCTTTTCCGGCGCGGCGCAGCACGGCACGCACCCTTGCGATAAATTCCATCATGCCGAACGGTTTGGTAATATAGTCATCCGCTCCGCAGTCCAGACCCATGACCTTATCATATTCAGCGCCCTTTGCCGTTACCATAATGACCGGAATTTCCTTGGTTACTTCCGATGCTTTGAGGCGTGAAAGAATTTCAAGCCCATCCTCTCCCGGAAGCATGATATCCAGAAGGATCAGATCCGGGAGCTGTTCTGCAATAGCTGCATTCAGCTCTTTTCCGCTTTCCAGGCCTCTTGCGGTAAAACCGCTCGATTCCAGTGTGTATACGATCAGTTCCCGTATATTTCTTTCATCTTCCACGCAGTAAATCATCTGTTATTCCCCTTTATGGTGACCGTTAATGGAGTACACAACCCATTCCGCAATGTTTGTTGCATGGTCGCCAATTCTTTCATAATATTTTGCAATCATCAGATAGTCCAGAGACTGGACATCTGTGGTAATTCCCTTTCGCATGCCCTGCAGAATTTCATCCTTGACTTCATCGAAAAGATCATCCACGATATCATCGGAGTCAATGACCTCCCGTGCAAGATTCAGATCCTGTTTGACGTATGCGTCGATGCATTTTGTTACCATGGAAGCCGTTGCTTTTGCCATATCCTTCAGGCGGATACTTGCATCCGGCACATCAAGACTCGTTACTTTTACGATATCCGCAATATCCGCTGCCTGGTCTCCGATCCGCTCCATATCGGTAATCATTTTTAATGCAGCCGATACCTGGCGCAGATCGCGCGCTACCGGCTGCTGCTGTAAAATGATGCGGAAGCAGAGATCCTCAATCTCCCGTTCTTTCGCATCGACAACCTGGTCTTTTCTGATAATCTCTTCTGCTGCTCTCTGGTTTCCCTCCAGCAGCACCTCATATGTCCGTCCGATCGCCTGCTCACAGAGTGCGCCAAGCTCAATCAGCTCCGTATGCAGAATCTCCATCTGCTGCTCAAATTTTTCCCGCATATCAGCCAAACCTCCCTGTAATGTAATCCTCTGTCCGTTTGTCCTTCGGCATGGAGAAGATCTGTTCGGTCTCTCCGTATTCTACCACCTCTCCTAACAGGAAAAATGCGGTTTTATCGGAAATTCTGGCTGCCTGCTGCATATTGTGGGTTACCATGACAATAGTATAATCTTTTTTCAGTTCTACCGCAAGATCCTCTATTTTCGAGGTGGAAATCGGGTCCAGCGCCGAGGTCGGCTCGTCCATCAGAAGGACTTCCGGCTGTACGGCAAGCGCACGCGCGATGCAGAGACGCTGCTGCTGGCCGCCGGACATGCCAAGTGCACTCTTCTTTAAACGATCCTTTACCTCATCCCAGATCGCTGCCTGGCGGAGGGACTGCTCCACGATATCATCCAGCTTCGCTTTGGAGCGGACACCGTGTGTTCTCGGGCCGTAGGCAATGTTGTCGTAAATGCTCATTGGGAACGGGTTCGGTTTCTGGAATACCATGCCGACTCTCTTTCGAAGACCGTTCACGTCCATTTTTCCGCCGTAGATATTTTCGCCGTCCAGCAGCAGCTCGCCGGTAATGCGGCAGCCCGGGACAAGGTCGTTCATGCGGTTGATGGATTTTAACAGCGTCGATTTACCGCAGCCGGACGGGCCGATAAATGCTGTCACTTCGTTGGCGTCGATGTTCAGATTGATGTTTTTTAACGCGTGGAAATCTCCGTAGTAGAGATCCATATTGGAAACGTCGATTTTGCTCATGTTCTCTTCTCTCTTTCTCTTACTTCTTCGCAATCTTCTTCGCGATCAGACCGGAACAGCCATTGATCAGAAGGACAATCAGCATCAAGATGACACCGGTTGCGTACATCTGGTTCATGTAAAGGCCTTCACTCGACAGCGCATACATATGAACTGCCAGCGTTCTTCCGGAATCCATCAGGCCTGCCACTTTGGCGATGGTTCCTGCGGTAAACAATAATGCTGCGGTTTCTCCGACAACACGGCCCGTTGCCAGAATGACACCGGAAAGGATGCCAGGTACAGCGGATGGAAGAACGATTTTAAAAATGGTACGCAGCTTTCCGGCTCCCAGTCCGAAGCTTGCCTCGCGGTAGGAATCCGGAACCGATTTTAACGCTTCTTCTGCAGTACGCATAATCAGCGGAAGAATCATGATGGCAAGTGTACAGGCACCGGATGCCATCGAGTATCCCATTTTCAGGGTTTTTGTGAAAAACAGCATACCGAACAGACCGTATACGATCGACGGAATACCGGAAAGGGTCTCTGCGGTAATCCGGATCAGTCCGACCAGCTTTCCGTTTTTGTTGGCATACTCAACCAGATAGATGGCGGAAAAGATGCCGAGCGGTGCTGCAATCAGAAGAGAAAGCAGAGTCATGGTCACGGTGTTGATGATCGCCGGAAGCATGGTGACATTCTCGGTGGTGTAAGTCCATGCGAACTGGTCGAGGGTCAGGTTTTTCACGCCGCGGATCAGAATAAATCCAACGAGAAATACCAGAATGGCCAGTGCCAGAATGGCTGCGCCCCAGGTAATGCCGGTCAGCACGGAGGAAAAAATACTTTTGTGATACGTTACGATTGTTTTTTCTTTTTGTTTTGTATTAACTTTTACAGCTTCCATTGTATTTACTGCTCCATTTCCTTTAATCGCCATAGTGTACCCTCCGGTTCAGCATAGATACTGATAAATTGATCAGCAGGATAAAGACAAACAGCACAACGCCCGTTGCGATCAGTGCTTCCCGGTGAAGGCCGGAGGCATATCCCATTTCCAGTACGATGTTTGCGGTCATGGTACGGAGGCCTTCTGTGATTCCTTTCGGCATACGCGGCTGGTTTCCGGCAATCATGATGACCGCCATTGTTTCTCCAATCGCACGGCCGATGCCGAGTACGATTCCGGCGAGAATTCCCGATTTGGCAGCCGGAACGACGGCGAAAAATACGCTCTGGGAATGTGTTGCACCAAGGCCGAGGCTCGCTTCGTAGTAAGACTCCGGAACACTGGAAATCGCAGATTCCGTGACACCGACTACGGTTGGAAGAATCATGACGGCAAGCAGGATAGATGCGGTCAGCATCGTGTTTCCGTTTTTGCCGGTGAGCTGTGCCATCATCGGAACGATGACAACGAGTCCGAAGAAGCCGTATACGATGGACGGGATACCTGCCATCAGGTTAATACCCGATTTGCAGATGCCGTAGAATTTTTTCGGACAGTAGCGGGAAAGAAAAATCGAAGTGAGAATTGCGACCGGAACTCCCATCAGGATCGCAAGACCGGTGACGCAGATACTTCCGACGATCATCGGCAGGATGCCGAAAATGTTGTTGCCCGGTTTCCACACGGTACCGGTCAGGAACTTTAACGGTCCGATTTTAAAAATGGCAGGAACACCATTCATAAACAGGAAAATACAGATCAGGGCAACGGCCATCACGGAGCAGCACGCTGCGATCAGAAATACAATTTTCATGACTGTTTCTCTTAGTTTCATAAAATAAATCCTTTCGTCGTTTCACGGAACGTGTTTGAAAAAGTCTTTCGTTCTTTTTCGTTGTTTTCCTTTACGAACTGCTTTTTCAAGCACGTTCCAAAAGGCAGATACTTTTTTCTGGAATATATTTTCCGGATATGGAAGTAAGAGCGATTTTCTTCCTTTCGCCCTTACTTCTCATTTTGTTGTTTTTCTGTGTTTCTTATTTCACATCAGCCCAGTCGGTGGTGTCGCCAACGTAGATGCTCTTCACCTGATCGCTGGTCAGACCATCGGTCGGGTTCTCTTTGTTTACGATGACTGCAATACCGTCGGTTGCGATTACGGTTGCGGTAAGTCCAAGGGATTTCTCCTCATCTTTTAAGTCACGGGATGCCATACCGATGTCACAGAGACCATCGCTTGCGGAAGTGATACCTGTGGTGGAATCGCTCTGCTGTACTTCGATGTTAGCATTTGAATTTACTTTTGTATAAGCCTCTTTTAATTTTTCCATCAGTGGTGTTACAGAGGAAGATCCTGCTACCACAACTTTTTCGCCGCCGCAGCTTCCCTCGTAAGCTTTCGTATCTTTGATTGCAATATATCCGTCATCTGAAACAACCTGCTGTCCGTCGGTACTTAAGATGTAGTCCATGAAATCCTGCGCATCTGCGGAAAGACCGTCTTTTGTTACAATGTTGAACGGACGGCTTACTTTATAGGAACCGTTTTCTACGTTCTCTGCACTCGCCTCTGCTCCGTCGATTTTCAGGGCTTTGACTTCATCATTTAAAGATCCAAGAGAGATATAACCGATTGCGTACTGATTACCTGCTACCGTACTCATCATAACGGAAGTATTGTTGGTGATCTGTGCATCAACGGTGGTGTTGTCCACTTTCTCACCTGCATCATTTTTCTCTTCTACACCGAACAGCTCGATGAATGCACCTCTGGTACCGGAACCATCCTCACGGGAGATCACGCTGATCTGTCCGGAGAAATCTCCTGCTGCTGCAGTGCTGTCACCATCTGTGCTGCCAGCTGCCTCTGTTGCGGAAGCCCCTTTTGTAGTGTCTGCTGCGGAAGAACTGCTGCTGTCGCTGCTTCCACATCCTGCAAGCATTCCTGCAGCCATCATTGCGGTTAAGGTGATTGCGATTACTTTTCTCTTCATAATATTTTTTCTCCTCTTTTCACACGGGATTTTATGATTTTTTTGGGGTCAAACGGATATTCGCAATCCGCTTCGCTACTTGCTCATAACCGAATAACTGCTTATTGCTTTTCGCAATGGAAGCAGGGGACTTACTTGATTCGGTTAAATCGTGATCCCGGTGTTTTTTACATTTCGTTTTTACAGGTATCATCATACCAACGGCGTGTAAAATGCAAAATCTCGGAGAAGTTAAGTTTATGTAAAATAAAAATTTTTCCATTTTACATTTGAAATCTGGGGAGATAAGGGAACGGGTGTCAATTACCTTTTCATACATCGGGCTATGCAGACGGTTTTAAACCAGGAGTTTCGTCTCATAAGCGTCAAAAAGCGCCGGGATATGGATTTTTCTTCCACATCCCGGCGCACTTCTTCCGCCGTTTCCAGAACATAACACAAAAAGCTAAAGAAACCTATTTTGCATTATTTTCGGGAATTGCTATAATAGCAAATCCCCAAAACAGTAATGAAAAATCCTGTTATTCCGTCACCGGCACGTCAAGCTTTTCGGACGCTTCTTTTAACAGGTCAATAATTGGCAGATGCTGCGGGCATACACCCTCACACTGACCGCACTGCACGCAGTCTTCTGCTTTTCCTGATGTTTCCAGCAGTTTTTTATAATAATTTTTCGCGCGGTCTTCTTCTCCATACAGGCGGATGGTATTCAATGCCTTGAATACATCCGGGATCGCGATTCCCATCGGACATCCGTCACAGCAGTAACGACAGGCGGTACATGGAACTGCCGGACTCTTTTTCAGCGCTTCCTGTGCTTTGGCGATCACTGCTTTTTCTTCCTCATTTAACGGTACAAAATTTCGGAAGGTTTTGATATTATCCTCCATCTGTTCCTCGTTTGACATACCCGAGAGCACGGTTGCAACTCCCGGCAGGGAAGCCGCAAAGCGGAGTGCCCAGGACGCAATCGATGCATCCGGATGAACGCGTTTCATCTCTGCTTCAATCTCTTTGCCTGCCGATGCAAGGGAACCGCCCTTTACCGGCTCCATAACAAGGAACGGCATATTGTATTTCTGAAGCACCTCATACAGACGGCCGGACTGGATCAGCGGGTTGTCCCAGTCAGCATAGTTCATCTGGATCTGGACAATTTCGACCTCAGGATGCTCGGAAAGAATCTTGTCAAGCAGCTCCGGTGTTCCGTGGAAGGAAAAGCCGAAGTGTTTGATCAATCCCTCTTCTTTTTTCTTCTTGGCCCAGTTGAAACAGTCGTATTTCACGTAGCCGTCATAGTTTGCGCCGTCCTCGACACTGTGCAGCAGGTAATAATCAAAGTAGCCGGCTCCGGTGCGCGCGAGCTGATCATTGAAGATACGGTCACGGCCTTCGATGCCCTCGTCCATCATCCACTGCGGGAGTTTGGTTGTCAGAGTAAAGCTTTCTCTCGGGTGACGCTCTACCAGCGCTTTTTTCACGATGCTCTCCGATTTTCCGCCGCAGTACATATAGGCGGTGTCAAAATAGTTCATTCCGGAGGCAAGGTACGCATCGACCATTTTACAGATCTGCTCCAGATCCAGTTCTCCGTCCTTCTCCGGAAGGCGCATCATGCCAAATCCTAATTTCGGCATTTTTGTTACATCTACACTCATGGTAAAATCCCCTTTCTTTTCCGCGGAAAACCTTCGTTTCCTCAGTATTGTTGAGAAAATTGTAGCATTAAAGTGTACTTGAAAGTCAATAGTTTTTTGAATTTTTTTCAAAATTTTTCTTTGACTTTTTCCGTTTCCGGTGGTATTCTGATAAAAATTATGATTACGAAAGGAGTGGCACTATGATCTGGAAAAACCAGTTTCTTCACCTCACAAATGGCGATGTTTCAGCTGTTTATGGGGATAGTGCGCTCTTTTTTAAGTAAACTTCACTTTTTGAATTCTTAACATTCTATAGAAAACGCACGTATCTCCCAATCAGAATTTTACTATATTTTGATAAGGAGATTTTTTATGTCTGAGAAAAATATCAGAAAACAAATACGAACTTTATATCTTATGACCACGGTCGGCTATTTTCAGATTGCGGCGGCTTCGTGGGTTGCACTGCTCGCGCTCCGAGGATTTTCGCTGCTGCAGATCGGGATGCTCGAAAGTATTTTCCATATTGTGAGCCTCTGCTTTGAACTCCCCTCCGGCGTTGTCGCCGATGTTTTCGGGCGACGGAAAACGCTGATTGCAAGCCAGATGACCTCCCTGATTTCCGGTACGCTGATGATTTTTTCCACCGGTTTTGCTACAACGGCGCTTGCGCTTGGTTGCAGTGCGCTCAGCTATAACCTTGCATCCGGCACACGGGAGGCGCTTGCATATGACAGTCTGAAACAGAGCGGGAACGAAGGGTTTTATGCCCGTTTTTCTTCTACTGAAATGATGCTGTACCGTATCACCAATTCCACCGCAACGCTCTGTGCAGGCCTTGCCCTGTGCCTGGGATACCGGCGCGCGTATGCAATTGATCTCTTCTTCGGGCTGATTGCGCTTGGCATTTCGTTCCGCCTTTCGGAAGTAAAAACGGACGAAACACCAGTTCATTATCCTGTTGGACAGGAAATCGTTTCGGTCGTACAGGAAAGCTGGCAGTTTCTTGTCCGTGAGAAAAAAGCAAGAAATATTATGCTGGTGAATGCACTCATTGGTGCCATTTCCACACTGGTTCTCTTCTTTTTACAGGCGAAGCTACCTCTCACCGGCATGAACAGCGCACTGCTTGGACCCGCCCTCTTCGTGATGGGACTCGGCGCGGCACTGGGATCGCGGATGACGGCATACTTTCACAAATACCGCTACCGCGCGATTCTGCTGTTTGGCACGATCGGTGTACTTTTCGCCTTTATTATGAGCTTTACCGGCCTACCGCTCCTTATGGTCTTCGGCGGATTTGTCGGATCCTTTTCCGATGATTTTCTCGAAGTCCGGACCGATATTCTGCTCAATGACATGATCCCGTCCAGGCAGCGGGCGACGCTGATGTCGGTGAACTCGTTTGTCTTTTCCATGATTATGATCGTCCTTTCCACCGTGTTTGGATGGATCATGTGATCGTCAAAAATTTACTTTCATGGAAAAACGCTCATCAGTTTTTTGCTGATGAGCGTTTTTTTCAAAAAATGATCAAACACCGCCGCTCCCTGCCGGAACGCCGTCCGGAGTCTGCGGGGGTGTGCTTTCTTCCTCCACATTCTCCACCACTTTTTCTCTCTTTAACCACTTCCAAATATCGCCATATACGCGGTACTTCTCCTTCTCATTCAGTATCTCATGCCGCATTCCCGGATACAGCTTTCCCCTGACATTGCGGTACCCGATCAGCCGCATATGGTCGATGGATTTTTTAAAGCGCCGCACATTCACATAGCAAGGATCATCCCCGCCGGACAAAAACAGCACCGGCAGCTTCCGGTTCGTACAATGCCACCCATGGAAGCCATACGTCTCCTTCAGCAGGTCATTCAGCGCAAAAAAAGCATCATCCGAAAACGTAAAACCACAGAGTGGGTTTTCTTCATACTCCCGCACCACCTCCGGGTCCGAACAGCACCAGGCGAACCGGCTCTTCTCATCCGCAAACCGCGCCGCAAACGATCCAAACGACATCGCCTCCAGAAGATTGCTCCGATGCTCATCCCCGAGCACCGCCGCCTCCGCGTGTCCTACAGCCGCACCCAGCGGCCGCAGATAATTTTTGCTCGGCGAACCGCACACAATCAGCGCATCCAGCTCCTGGTCGTGTTCCTTCGCGTATGCGCGCACAACCAGGGATCCCATACTGTGTCCCATCAGAACAAACGGAAGATCCGGGTACTCCTTCTTTGCCCACTTCGTGACAAGAAACAGATCCTCCACAAGCCCTGCGCCGCCCGCGCCGTACATAAATCCGAGGTCCTGCTCCGACTTCACACTCTTTCCGTGCCCGCGGTGATCATGAATCACACACACCACACCGTGTTCCGCCATAAACTCCATAAACGGCAGATACCGCTCCTTGTACTCGCTCATTCCATGGCTGAGCTGCAGAAGCGCCGTCCGCTGTACGCCCTCCTCCGGCTCCACCACAAGCCCGTCAAGCACCAGTCCATCCACCTTCGACTGAATCGTAAAACCTCTTTGCATTGCACCTTCCCCTTTCCTCCAGAACGATGCCGAACTGCCCGAAATTCTAAACCTCCGTGTCCTCCGAAATTTCCGGCGGAACCGCAAACGACGATGTAATCCGATCGTAGCACTCCTCGCACAGATCAAACTCATGCTTTTCCAGGTCCTTCCCGGAAAAGTACCCCCACGTCGTGTCGACTGAGCAGATCCCCTCCAGCAGCATTCCATTCTGTATTTTCATGCTTTTTCCGCAGCAGTTGCACACCGCCGCTTCCAGCTCATTCGTGTTTTTGTTGTATTTCCGCATTTTTCTTCCTCCCGTGTATCAAAAAACGTTTCTTTCTTCGTTCCTGACACAAAACAGAAATCAGATTTTCCTGTGTCCTGTCGATTGTAACACACCTTTCCCGCCATTCCTACTGGGAATGAAAGGAAAGTCCCGTGCGTTAAATGCGTATACAATAACAATTTCTCTCTACCGCTTCGGAACCGATTCATCCGTCCGGCTCATCAGCACCGCATCCTCCTTCGGAAGATCGTAGTACCCCTTCCTGAGGCCGTCCTGCACAAAGCCAAGACTCTCATACAGATTCCGCGCCGGCGTATTGCCAAGGCGCACATCCAGATGAATCACGCGCACCTTTCTTTCCTGCATCCGATGGAACAGTTCCTCCATCAGCGCGCGTCCGATGCCGCGCCGTCTCGCCTTTTCTGCCACGCAGACATTCGTAATCTCGCTCTCATCAAACGAAATCAGAATTCCGAGATATCCTAAAATTTCGCCGTCCTCCTCCGCAACGAGAAACAGCGCGTCGTCCCGGATCAGAAATGTAAAAAATCCCGTCTCTGTCCACGGAATCGAAAAGTTGGCCTCCTCAATCGGCATCACCTGCTCCAGATCATCGATCTGCATTTCACGGATTGTGATCATTCGCTTTTTTCTCCGTTCTCCTGTTTTTTCACCACATCGGCATGCTTCACAGATTCCCGCTCCGCTCTTTCACGCTCCGCCTGCGATTTTCTCAGGTATTCCGGCTCGTGCTCTTCTGCCGTCTGAATCTTACCTTCTTTGTAATAGACCTCAGCCAGTGCTCCGACGGCTGCCGCTCTCTGGCGGTTGACGTGTGCCGGTGCAAAGGAAAACGGAATCGTCAGCAGTGCCTCTAATTTTTCCCGGTAAACCGCAACGCCGTCCCCGAGGAAAATCACTTCGTGGTCGAGGCAGTTCAGACCCTCAGCCAGTGCATCAATGCTGAGTGCATCCTGCTCCCAGATTGTGTCGAGATGATGATCCGTATAGCAGTAAAGTCCCGCATACACCTGATTTCTTCTCGCATCCATGATCGGGCAGACAAATTTGTCGGTATCCCAGATATTGTACGCGATTGCCGCTGTTGTCGGAATGGAAATCAGCGGCTTGTCGAGCGCCAGTCCAAGTCCCTTCGCCGTTGCGGAACCGATGCGAAGGCCGGTAAAAGAACCCGGACCGCCGGAAACTGCGATGGCGTCGATGGTGGAAAGATCCAGCTCTGTCATGTTACAGATCTCATCCAGCATCGGCAGAAGCGTCTGGGAATGTGTTTTTTTATAATTTACGGTGTACTCCGCAAGCAATGTCTCATTTTCAACGACAGCCACCGAAGCCACCAGGCCGGAGCTGTCCAGTGCAAGTATTTTCATATTTTTTTATTTCCTTTCCGATATTTCCTTCCTGTGCCAACTTATTTTGACAATCTGCCGGAAACAGGAATCTTTGCGATCCCCTTTGTTTTCCACCACATTCAGGATTTTTTCTTTTATTCCACCGTAATT
The DNA here is from genome assembly GCF_977045365.1 of Fusicatenibacter sp. Lineage (NCBI taxonomy): Bacteria > Bacillati > Bacillota > Clostridia > Lachnospirales > Lachnospiraceae > Fusicatenibacter > Fusicatenibacter sp. The sequence goes on along the minus strand of NZ_CDRRUH010000001.1, from coordinate 81,543 downwards.
TTCCGGTAATCAAACCCTTTCTCGAGGTCTTTTTCTATCGTAATCGAAATCGCACCCTCCGGGATCAGCTCTTCAATCAGTTCTGCCCATTCGATCAGGCAGACACCCTCACCGAAAAAGTAATCATCGTATCCGATTTCTTCCATTTCTTCTATATCACCGATCCGGTAAACATCAAAATGATAAAATGGCAGGCGCCCTTCGGTATATTCCTGAATAATGGTAAATGTAGGACTGTTGACTGCCTCTGTGATGCCAAGTCCTTTTGCAAAGCCCTGCGTCAGAACGGTTTTTCCAACACCAAGGTCTCCGTTTAATGTATAAATCTGGCCCGGCTTCGCCGCTTTTCCCAGCTTTTCGCCAAGGGCAAGCGTCTCCGACGCAGAATTTGTTTCTATGATCATATGCTTTCTTCTCCTCTTTTTCTGCCTATCATTTTAACACAAACAAAAAAGTAATACAACCGCAGAACGAAACCGCTTTTCCTTGTGCTTTTCCTTGCTTTTTCTATCTGTTTTCGCTATACTATGTATCAGAATTTCGCGGCCAAAAAACATCCCACTCCTGTTTTCGGCCCGGAACATGCGGTAAAACACGCTCTGCGCATTTTATCCGCGTAAATCAAAAAGGAAAGAGATCAAAACCGTTATGCTGACTGTAATGAAATTTGGCGGAAGCTCCGTCGCAGATCTTGCGCACATCCGCAATGTAGCACAGCGCTGCATCGAAAAACAGCAGGCCGGAAGCCAGGTCGTTGTCGTTCTCTCCGCGATGGGAAAAACGACGGACGGACTGATCGCAACCGCAAAACAGATTACGGAAAAACCGTCCCGCCGCGAGATGGATATGCTCCTCTCCACCGGTGAACAGGTTTCCGTCTCTCTGATGGCCATGACCATGATCCAGATGGGTGTCAGTGCTGTTTCTTTAAATGCCTGGCAGGTACCGATGCACACGACTTCCAATTACCAGAACGCGCGCTTCAAACGGATCGACACCGAGCGCATCCGCAAAGAGCTGGATGACAACAAAATTGTCGTTGTCACCGGCTTCCAGGGCATCAACAAATACGATGATGTCACAACGCTCGGACGTGGAGGCTCCGATACGACGGCAGTTGCCCTCGCAGCAGAGCTGCACGCGGATGTCTGTGAAATCTACACCGATGTAGACGGTGTCTACACCGCAGATCCGCGGATTGTGCCGCACGCGCGCAAGATGGAAGAGGTAACTTACGATGAAATGCTGGAGATGGCTTCGCTCGGCGCAAAAGTCCTTCACAGCAGATGCGTGGAAATCGCAAAAAAATACGGCGTGGAACTTCTGGTCTGCTCCAGTCTGAACCGGAATTCCGGAACGATGGTAAGGGAGAAAACCAAAATGGAAAAAATGTTAATCAGCGGCGTGGCTGCCGACAAAAACGTGGCAAAAATCCGTGTTGCAGGCCTTGGCAACGATCCGGAGAGCACATTCCGCCTCTTAAATTTACTGGATCGGAACAATCTGAACATTGATGTCATGATTCAGTCACTCGGAAAGGACGGCACAAAGTCCGTTTCCTTTACCGTTGCAAAGCCGGATATGCTGCGCACGATCGATGTGCTGAACGACAACAAGGATTTGCTCGGCATCAAAAAGCTGGATTATGACGAGAACGTGGCAAAGGTTTCCGTCATCGGAGCCGGTGTCCGCTCCCATTCAGGCGTGGCTGCCAAAATGTTCGGCGCACTCGCCAATGCAGGAATCAATACCGAGATGGTTACCACTTCGGAAATCCGCATCACTGCACTGATCGACGAAGCATACGCAGATCAGGCGATGCGTGCGATTCACGAGACATTCCTTGAGTAATCATCTGCCTGGATCGTCTCATAAAAAATATTTTCAAAATCAGGAGGAACACAATGATGTCCAACCCAATCGTTACAATTACTATGGAAAACGGCGATGTGATGAAAGCAGAGCTTTACCCGGAAATCGCCCCGAACACCGTAAACAACTTCATCAGTCTGGTAAAAAAAGGCTTCTATGACGGCCTTATCTTCCACCGTGTCATCCCGGGATTCATGATCCAGGGCGGAGATCCGGCAGGCACAGGCGCCGGCGGCCCGGACTATTGCATCAAGGGTGAGTTCTCCCAGAACGGATTTGAGAACAACCTCGCTCACACCCCAGGCGTTCTCTCCATGGCACGTACCATGTTCCCGGACAGCGCAGGAAGCCAGTTCTTCATCATGCACAAAGCCGCTCCGCATCTGGACGGCGCATACGCTGCTTTCGGAAAAGTAACAGAAGGCCTGGAAGTCGTAGATAAAATCGCATCCGTCAACACAGACTACAGCGACAAACCGCTGCAGCCGCAGAGAATGGCTACCGTTACCGTTGAGACCTTCGGTGTCGAGTATCCGGAACCGGAGAAATGCTGAGAATGAACGATGAACTGATGTTAGTTGAACCGTCGGAGGAATACTTCGCCGAGCTCGCCGCCTACCGGAACGATTTTCTGGAAAACAGCGATTCCATGGACGGCTGCGGACCGCTCCGCCGGTTTGATGATATGAAGGCGTATCTTGAAGATACCATGCGTTATACCAGAGAGGAGACTCTGCCGGAGGGCATGGTTCTCGCAACACAGTTTCTGTGCATCCGCAAATCAGACAACTGCCTTGTCGGCATGATTCAGGTGCGCCACTACCTGAACGATTTTCTGCGCACCTACGGTGGCCACATCGGCTACTCCGTCCGCCCGTCAGAACGCAGAAAAGGCTATGCCTCCTGGATGCTGAAAAATGTGCAGCCGTACTGCAAAAGCCTCGGTCTTTCCGAAATTCTGGTCTGCTGCCTGGATACCAACGAGGGAAGCCGCAGAACGATTCTGAAAAACGGCGGCCGGTTCGACGGCACCGCTTATCATGCAGACGAAAACGAAACACTGGAGCGTTACTGGATCACCCTGTAATGTTTTAACTCTTCTGCCCCGGAGCATGTTTGAAAAACCCTTTCGCATGTTCCGGGGCATTTTTTGTAATTGTTTGATTTTTCATAAATTTTTCTTGACATCCGTGTCATTTCACTTTATAATTTGAAACTGCAAGCGAACAATTCTGTTCTTATGCAAAATATATGCCCCTGGTAAAAAACCGACGGACAGGCAGGGGTAGTTGCCGAGCGTGGTTAAGAGCCACATTATTGATTGCGTTAAAAGCGCAAATTTTATGAGTTGATTACTTTATAATCGATGCTCTACGACGAGCACATCATCTTATGAAACGGTCAATAAGAGTACGTGACTATATATTTCTGCATAGGAAAACAGGGGGAAGCCTGGATTTTTGCCCATCCCCTGAAGTTTGCACAATACGATCATGTATAAATTTCGATTTTTAGACAGATGATGCACGTCATCTGTCTTTTTTTCGTGCTTATAGCCAAAGATGAACCCAACACCATTTTCTGAAAAAGGAGAACCAAACAATGTCAAAAGTTATGATCATCGGATGCGGCGGTGTTGCATCCGTAGCCATCCACAAATGCTGCCAGAACAGTGAAGTATTTTCTGAAATTATGATTGCAAGCCGCACACTTTCCAAGTGCGATGCTTTAAAAGAAAAGCTGGCTCCGACCACAAAAACGATTATCACAACAGCAAAGGTGGATGCTGACTGCACAGAAGAATTAATCGCCTTAATCAAACAGTATCAGCCGGATGCCGTATTGAATCTGGCTCTTCCTTATCAGGATCTCACCATTATGGATGCCTGCCTCGCATGTAAGGTTCCTTACATCGATACCGCAAATTACGAAGCAGAAAATACAGATGATCCGGCATGGCGCGCAATCTACGAAAAGAGATGTGAAGAGCTTGGCTTTTCTGCCTACTTCGATTATTCCTGGCAGTGGGCTTATATGGACCGTTTCAAAGAAGCCGGCATCACCGGTCTTCTCGGAACCGGCTTTGATCCGGGTGTCACCAGCGTTTTTGCAGCCTATGCGCAGAAACATTACTTCGACGAAATCCATACCATTGATATTCTGGACTGCAACGGCGGCGATCATGGATATCCGTTTGCAACCAACTTCAATCCGGAAATCAACCTCCGCGAGGTATCCGCTCCCGGCTCTTACTGGGAAAACGGCCACTGGGTAGAAATTCCGCCAATGTCGATCAAACGGGAATATAACTTCGATGAGGTAGGCGAGAAGGATATGTACCTTCTTCACCATGAAGAAATTGAGGCTCTTGCCAAAAACATCCCGGGCGTAAAAAGAATCCGCTTCTTCATGACCTTCGGCCAGAGCTATCTGACCCATATGAAATGTCTGGAAAATGTAGGACTTCTCTCTACCACTCCGATTACCTTCAACGGACAGCAGATCGTACCGATCCAGTTTTTAAAAGAGCTTCTCCCGGATCCTTCCACCCTTGGTCCGCGCACCGTGGGTAAAACCAACATCGGCTGTATTTTTACCGGTATCAAGGACGGAAAAGAAAGAAGCATTTACATTTACAACGTCTGTGACCACCAGGAATGCTACCGGGAAGTAGAGTCTCAGGCAATCTCCTACACCACCGGCGTTCCGGCCATGATCGGAACCATGATGGTCGTGAACGGCCTCTGGAACAAACCGGGTGTCTACACCACAGATGAATTCGATCCGGATCCGTACATGGAAGCACTCAACAAGTGGGGGCTTCCGTGGAAGGTCGTAGAAAATCCTGTTTTAGTAGATTAAGCCTATGTATAAGATAAACGAACTGCCAACTCCCTGTTTTGTCATTGATGAAGGCAAACTGGAAGAAAACTTAAAGCTCCTGCACCAGGTAGAAGAACGCACCGGTGCAAAAATTCTGCTGGCTCAGAAATGCTTTTCCTGCTTTTCGGAATATCCGCTGATTGGAAGATACATCAGCGGAACGACTGCCAGCGGACTCTATGAAGCGCGGCTTGGCAAAGAAGAAATGGGGCTGGAGAATCATGTGTATTCTCCGGCCTACCGCCCGCAGGATATGGAAGAACTCGCACAGATCTGCGATCACATTATTTTCAATTCAGAAAAGCAGCTCCGAACGTACCTCCCCGTACTTAAGGCTTCCGGAACCGCAAAAGCCGGACTTCGCATCAACCCGGAATGCTCCACACAGGAAGGCCATGCGATTTATGATCCCTGTGCGCCCGGCTCCCGCATGGGCATCCGCGCCTGCGACTTTACAGACGAACTGGCCGATCTTGTGGACGGTCTTCATTTTCATACCCTCTGTGAACAGAATTCGGATGATCTGGAAACCACGCTGCGCGCCGTGGAAGAAAAATTCGGCAAGTGGCTTTTTAAAATGAACTGGCTCAACATGGGGGGCGGTCATCATATCACCCGTGAGGATTACGATATCGAACGCCTGATTTCCTGTATCAACCATATGAAAGAAACGTATGGTCTTCAGATTTACCTGGAGCCCGGGGAAGCGGTTGCCTTAAACGCAGGCTACAATGTCACGGAAGTTCTCGATATTGTCGAAAATAACGGAAAAATTTTAATTCTTGACACTTCCGCTGCCTGCCATATGCCGGATGTGCTTGAAATGCCGTACCGCCCTCCGCTCAAAGACAGCGGACTGCCCGGGGAAAAGCCTTATACCTACCGTCTTTCCTGCAATACCTGCCTGGCAGGCGACGTAATCGGCGAATATTCCTTCGATTCCCAAATCCGGATCGGTGACAGACTGTATTTTGAAGATATGGCGATCTATTCGATGGTAAAAACCAATACCTTTAACGGAATCCCACTCCCTTCCATCGCGGTGATGGACAAAGCTGGAAACTGCCGAATGATAAAGGAGTTTGGATATGAAGATTTCAAAAACCGATTGTCTTAGAACCCCAAAAGCCGATGGCTTTTACATGCCGGGCGAATTCGAGCCCCACGAAGGCACGCTGATGATCTGGCCGTGGCGTCCCGGTTCCTGGAATTACGGGGCAAAAGCGGCAAGAGCGGCATTTGCAGAAATTGCAGAAACAATTGCCGCTTATGAGCAGGTTTATCTCTTCGTCCGGCCACAGGATAAAGCATCGGCACAGGAACTGCTTTCCTCCGACCGGATTCATCTGATCGAAGCCCCGACAGAGGATGCCTGGGCGAGAGATACCGGCGCTACGTTTGTGGTCAACGATCAGGGTGGACGAAGAGGCATTCAATGGGAATTCAACGCCTGGGGCGGCCAGTATGACGGTCTGTATTCCCACTTTGAGCATGACCGGGAGGTTCCGGAACGAATCTGCAGTTTTCTCGGTGACTCCTTCTATAATGCCCGCCCCTTTGTTCTGGAAGGCGGTTCCATCCATGTTGACGGGGAAGGAACTCTGCTTACGACCGAGGAATGTCTGCTGAGTCCGGGGCGCAATCCTTCTCTTTCCAAAGCAGAAATCGAGGAAAAGCTGCGTCAGTATCTTTCGGTTGAAAAAATCATCTGGCTTCCTTTGGGCATTTACAACGATGAAACCAACGGCCATATCGATAATATGTGCTGCTTTGTAAAGCCCGGAGAAGTTCTTCTTGCCTGGACAGATGACGAAAACGATCCGCAGTATGCCAGAAGCAGGGCTGCTTTTGATCTTCTCTCCCATACGGTTGACGCAAAGGGCCGAAGCTTTGTGATTCACAAGCTGCCCATTCCGAAGCATCCCATCTGTATTACAGACGATGATCTTCTCGGCTATGATTTTGAGGATGGCGAAGATCAGCGGGAAGTCGGGGAACGTCTTGCCGCAAGCTATATCAATTTTTATCTTGCCAATCACTGTGTCCTTCTTCCCCGGTTCGGCGATGAAAACGATGCCGTGGCTGCAGAAATTCTCGGAAAATGCTTCCCGGATCGACAGATCCTTCCGATCGATGCACGCGTCATTCTGACCGGCGGAGGCAACATTCACTGCATTACACAGCAGATTCCGGCAAAGAAACGAGGAAACGGATTATGAGAAATATAAAAATTGCCGCACTGCAGTTTTCGTGCTGCAGCCAGGTACAGGAAAATATAGATAAAGCAGAGACTATGGTCCGTGAAGCTGCTGTAAACGGAGCCAATCTTATCCTTCTTCCTGAATTGTTTGAAAGACCGTATTTTTGTCAGGAAAAGCGATACGACTATTATGATTATGCCCTGCCTTTGGCAGAAAATCCCGCCGTCCGGCGTTTTCAGACTGTTGCCAAAGAACTTGGGGTCGTGATTCCGGTCAGCTTTTATGAGCGGGATATTCAGCGCCTGTTCAACTCGATCGCCATGATTGATGCAGACGGATCGATTCTTGGCGTTTACCGCAAGACTCATATCCCGGACGACCATTTTTATCAGGAAAAATTCTATTTCACTCCCGGGGATACGGGATTCAAGGTCTTTGAAACACGTTTTGGAACCGTCGGCGTCGGCATCTGCTGGGACCAGTGGTTTCCGGAAACAGCACGATGTATGGCTGTTCAGGGAGCTGAGATCCTGCTCTATCCTACCGCGATCGGAAGTGAGCCGATCCTGAATGTAGACAGCAGCGGGCACTGGCGGCGCGTCATGCAGGGACATGCTGCCGCAAATCTTGTTCCGGTTGCTGCTGCAAACCGGATTGGTACTGAAACCGTAACGCCCTGTGAAGAAAATGGCGGCCAGTCCTCTTCCCTTACTTTCTACGGCTCTTCTTTTATTGCCGATGCAACCGGTGAACTCGTGGCATCGGCCGGAAGAGATACCGAGGAAATCCTGTATGCCTCCTTCGATCTGGATGCCCTGCGCGAAGAACGTTTTTCCTGGGGGCTTTTCCGCGACCGGCGGCCGGAAACCTACCGTATCATGACGAAACAGTAAAGACCTGTCACTTCCTAGAGCGTGTCTGAAAAAGGCTTTTCGTGAGCTGCGAGTCCCAGTTTGTGGGAGATTTTATCCGAATGAGGGCGGCGTAGCGGGCTACGGCAACCGAATGAGGGTAAAATATACCGCAAAGTGGGGCTTGCAGATTGCGGAAATGCTTTTTCAGACACGCTCTACAGCGGTGCGCTGCATCACATTTCTAACTACAAAGGAGAACCGCTATGCAATATGGAGTTTTATGTCTGCTGCCGCCTGCGGCAATGCTGATTTTTGCATTAAAAACGAAAAAATCTTTCGAAGCTCTGATTTTCGGAACCCTGGTTGCCTATCTCATCATGTACAAAGCGGCTTTTATCGGACCCTGGTGTGATCTGCTGCTTTCGGAGATCAGCAACGCAGACAACCAGTATATTCTTCTTCTCTGCGGACTGTTCGGAGGCTTCATCTTCCTGCTCCGCGAGGCAAAAGGAACACTTGGTTTTTCCAACCTGTTAAGCCGTTTCTGTAAAAATGAACGGATCACCATGATGATGTCGGTATTTCTCGGAATCATTATTTTTGTCGATGATTATCTCAACATCATGACCGTTGGAACCTGTATGAAGGATGTCTGTGATAAACGAAAAGTCCCACGCCAGGCCCTTGCCTATATCATTGACTCAACCGGTGCACCTGTCTGTGCACTGATTCCCTTTTCCACCTGGGTAGTTTTTTATTCCGGTGTTTTTATTCAGGAACCGGACATTCTCAATATGGGCTTTTCCACCGGTATGAGTGTTTACTTAAAAGTGCTTCCTTATATGTTTTATCCGATGACTGCACTTCTGGTTGTCATTCTGTTTGCCTGCAAACTGATGCCAAAGCTCGGAAAAATGAAAGATGCCTATACCGATCTGGAAAAGAAAGAGCAGACACCGGAGCATCCCAAAATGCACAATGCCCCTTCCGTTGACATTGCCATGGCCGGAATGAGCGTTGATTACCCGCCCGAAAATACCAATCCCGGAAATATACTGGATTTTCTGATCCCCATCGGTATTCTGATCGGTGTGACAGTAGCTACACAGGATATGATGCAGGCGATTATTCTTGCTCTTGCTTCCTGTATGATTCTTTATCTTCCGCGGAAAAAAATGACCTTTACGCGGTACGTGGAACTGTTCTTTGCCGGCTTTGCAGATATTCTTCCGGTTCTCGCCATTCTTCTTGCATCCTTTATGATCAAGACTGCCTGCGGCGAAATGGGACTCTCGGAATACGTCATCAACCTGTGTGTTCCGTATATGAATGCCAAAACACTGGCAGCTATTATTTTTGTTGTCATTGCAGTTCTGACCTTTGTCACCAGCTCTTTCTGGGGAATTGAGGCCGTAGCCGTTTCCATCGTTGTTCCGCTTGCCATCGCCCTTGATGCTAATGTACTTCTGGCGCTTGGCGCTGTCGTATCCGGCGGTGTTTTCGGAAGCCATGCATGCTTCTATTCCGACGCAACGGTTCTTTCCTCCGCGACCTGCGAGATTGACAATATGTCACATGCCGTGTCGCAGTTTCCTTACGTCCTGATCAGTGCTGCTCTCGCCGTAGCGGGATTTTTAATCTGCGGAATTTTTGCTCTTTAAAAATACAGTCTGCGTCAACCGGATAAGGACAAAACACACCGTAAAGTGTGGCTTGCAGATTACGGAAATGATTTTTCAAACACGCACTAAAAAAATCCTTCGACGATCGGATTTTCCCGGATTCGTCGAAGGATTTTTTTGTTTTTTTATTCTTTTACACTCAGCCGCACCAGCGCACGCTGCAGCTTGGCTTCGGCAATACGGTATTCTTTGTCTGTCAGACCGCCGTTTGCCAGCGCCTGCTCGGCCCTGTGTTTGGCAGCCTCGGCGCGCTCTGCATCAATATCCTCTTCCCACTCCCAGGTTGTTGCCAGGACACGGCAGACCCCGTTCATCATGGAAAGCATTCCGCCGATGCAGGCGGCATTTCTTCTCGTTCCGTCCTCCAGCACAATATGCGCCTCGCCCATACCGAGTGCAGTGCAGTAATTGCAGTGGCCCGGCAGAATTGCCAGGTCGCCGCTGATGGTTCTGCAGACAACGCGCGCTACGTCGCCTTCATAGAGAAGTCCGTCCGGCGTGCCGACACGTAAGGGAAATGTACTCATACGTCATTCCTCCTTTACTGATTCAGTGCTTTTGCTTTTTCAAATACCTCGTCGATGGTACCTGCAAACAGGAAGCAGCTCTCCGGAAGATCGTCGCACTCGCCATCGAGGATCATGCGGAATCCGCGCAGGGTTTCTTTTAACGGCACGTATTTTCCTTCCATACCGGTAAACTGCTCTGCTACCGAGAAGCTCTGGGACAGGAAACGCTGCACCTTACGGGCACGGCTGACCGTCAGCTTATCCTCTTCGGACAACTCGTCCATACCCATGATGGCGATGATATCCTGCAGCTCTTTGTATCTCTGCAGCACCTGCTGTACGGCACGCGCTACCTCATAGTGCTCATGACCCACGATTTCCGGTATCAGAATACGGCTGGTAGAATCAAGCGGATCAACGGCCGGATAAATACCCTGGCTGGAAATTTCACGGGAAAGTACCGTCGTGGCATCCAGATGGGTAAATGTCGTTGCCGGAGCCGGGTCAGTCAGGTCATCGGCCGGCACATAAACGGCCTGTACCGATGTGATGGAACCCTTTCTCGTGGAAGTGATACGCTCCTGCAGTGCGCCCATCTCGGTTGCCAGCGTCGGCTGGTATCCTACTGCGGACGGCATACGGCCAAGCAGAGCCGAAACCTCGGAACCTGCCTGCGTAAATCGGAAAATATTATCGATGAACAGCAGCACATCCTGATTTTTCACATCACGGAAGTATTCTGCCATGGTAAGGCCGGAAAGTCCGACACGCATACGCGCTCCCGGCGGCTCGTTCATCTGTCCGTAGACCAGTGCTGTCTTGTCAATAACACCGCTCTCTTTCATCTCATTGTAAAGGTCATTTCCTTCACGGGTACGCTCTCCGACACCGGTGAAAACGGAAAGTCCGCCGTGTGCCGTTGCCACGTTGTGGATCAGCTCCATGATAAGGACTGTTTTTCCAACACCGGCACCGCCGAACAGACCGATTTTTCCGCCCTTGGCATACGGGCAGATCAGGTCAACGACCTTGATTCCGGTTTCGAGGATTTCCGTTGCCGGAACCTGCTCCTCGTAGGACGGCGGATCGCGGTGGATCGGCCATTTTTCTGCTGTTTCCGGTGCCGGCTTATTGTCTACGGTCTCACCGAGCAGGTTGAACACGCGGCCTAAGCACTCCTCTCCGACCGGAACGGCGATCGGGCCGCCCGTGTCAACTGCTTTTGTTCCGCGGACGAGTCCGTCTGTGGATTTCATGGCAATACAGCGGACCATATTGTCGCCCGTCTGCTGCGCCACTTCCACAACCAGTTTCTCGCCGTGGTTGTCTATCTCGATGGCGTTCAGAAGTGCCGGCAGCTCTCCTTCCGGAAAACGGATGTCCAGAACAGGACCCGTTACCTGCACAACCTCGCCAATGTGTTTTTCACTCATTTAACGACTTCTCCTCACTTTTCTTGTTTCCACTCTTACACGCCTTCCGCACCGCCGACGATCTCCGTGATCTCCTGCGTAATGCTTGCCTGACGGGCACGGTTATAATACAGATTGAGCTGTTCAATCATCTCCTCTGCATTTCCCGTTGCCGCCTCCATTGCGGTACGGCGTGCCGCAAGCTCACTTGCCACACTCTCACAGATACCGCCGTAGATCAGGCCGCCTAAGTATTCCGGCACAATCGCTTCGAATACCTCGACACCGTTTGGCTCGTACAGGATCAGATTCCGGATTTTTTTCGCTTCCGGATCCTCTCCGTCCTCTTTTGCAATGTCAATCAGAGGCAGGATCGGCACGGAAACCGGCATCTGCGACAGCATCGACACGAATTTTGTGTAACAAAGCTCCACATGTCCGAAGGTCCCTTTCCGGAACTCACGGCACAGTACACGCGCGATCTCAAAGCTGTCTGCCACGGAAAGATTTGCGATCTCGGCAAAGCTGTCCGTCAGAATGTCCAGCTTCCGGGATTTTGCATACTCCACTGCCTTTTTGCCGACCGGAACCACGCAGATCTCTTTTCCTTTGGCATCGGCCTCAAAGCATCGGAACAGATTGGCATTGTATCCACCCGCAAGACCGCGGTCTCCGGCAACCAGCACGTAGCAGCATTTCTCGTTTTTTGCCTCTTTTGCATAAATGGAATAGAATTCCGTGTTTCCTTTTGCAATATCCTGCAAAGTGCGGTACAGCTCCTGAAAATACGGACGGCAGGTATCAGCCCGCTCCTTCGCTTTTCGCAGCTTGGAGGACGCTACAAGTTCCATCGCCTTGGTAATCTGCATCGTGCTTTCGACACTTTTGATCCGCAGCTTTACGGCTTTCATGTTTGCAGCCATAGGCTCCTCCTTCTTTCCTTATTTTGCAGGTCTTGTATTGATAAAGTTTTCGGTGTACGATTCGAGGGCATTTTTCAGCTTCTCCTCGGTATCCGCCTCGAGTTTTCCGGTCGCGGAAATCTCCTGCATCACGGCAGCACCCTCTGCATCGGTATCAAGCCAGGTATACAGTCCGTCCTCATAGGCGCGGACATCCTCTGCTGCAACCTTTGACAGAATTCCTTTCGTTACCGCATAAAGAACGGCCACCTGTTTTTCTACCGGAACCGGTGCATTCTGGTTCTGTTTTAATACTTCCACAATACGCACACCCTGCTCCAGACGCGCCTTGGTATCGGCATCCAGATCGGATCCGAACTGTGCAAAGCTTGCCAGCTCGCGGTACTGGGAATAGATCAGTTTCAGAGTTCCGGCTACTTTCTTCATCGCCTTAATCTGCGCATTTCCGCCGACACGGGATACGGATACGCCAGGGTTTACCGCCGGCATAACGCCCGAGTGGAACAGCTCTGTCTCAAGGAAAATCTGTCCGTCTGTGATGGAGATAACGTTCGTCGGAATATAGGCGGAAATATCGCCTGCCTGGGTCTCAATGATCGGCAGTGCCGTCATGGAACCGCCGCCGTGTTCATCGTCCAGCTTTGCGGCACGCTCCAGAAGTCTGGAATGGAGATAGAAGACATCTCCCGGATAAGCTTCACGTCCCGGCGGACGACGGATCAGCAGGGAGAGTGCACGGTATGCAACTGCGTGCTTACTTAAATCATCGTAAATGATCAGCACATCTTTTCCCTGATACATAAAGTACTCGCCCATGGCACAGCCGGAGTACGGTACAATATACTGCAGCGGGCTCGCTTCGGATGCCGTTGCTGCCACGACGATGGTGTACGCCATTGCGCCGTTTTTCTCAAGATTCTCTACCAGAGACGCTACTGTCGAACGTTTCTGTCCGATCGCAACGTAGATACAGATCACATCCTTGCCTTTCTGGTTCAGAATGGTATCTGTTGCGATCGTTGTCTTTCCGGTCTGACGGTCTCCGATAATCAGCTCTCGCTGACCTCTTCCGATCGGAACCATGGAATCGATCGCTTTAATGCCGGTCTGCAGCGGCTGGTTAACACCTTTTCTCTCACAGATGCCCGGTGCCGGGCTTTCAATCGGACGGTACTCTGCTGCCGTAATCGGGCCTGCGCCGTCAATTGGCTGGCCGAGCGCGTTGACAACGCGTCCGATCATACCTTCTCCGACCGGAACCGAAACGACCTTTCCCGTTCTTTTTACAAGCTGTCCCTCGCTGATGTTCTCGCCGGAGCCGAATAAAACGACAGATACGCTGTTTTCTTCGAGGTTCTGTGCCATTCCATAGCTTCCATCCTCGAACTCCAGCAGCTCGCCTGCCATGCAGTTCGAAAGACCGCTGGCTCTCGCGATTCCGTCTCCGACCATCAGAACGGTGCCTGTCTCATCCTGCCGGATCGCATTTTCATAATATTTGATCTGGCTGCGGATGACCTTGGATATTTCTTCTGGTTTCAGTTGCATGTTTTCCTCCTACACCACTGTATCGCTGATTCTTCTGGAAAGCTCGGACAAACGTCCCTTTACGGTTCCGTCAAACAGCTTTCCGTCGAGCTCCACACGGACACCCGCCAGAACGGACGGATCGGTTTTCAGTTCCATCACGACCGTTTTTCCGCTCATCGTTTCCAGTTTTTTCTTCAGAAGCTCTTCCTGTTCCTTCGACAGGGATGCTGCGCTCGTCACAACTGCCTCGGCAATGTTGTGCGCCGCAAAGTATCTGCGCTGAAACGCTTCCTGGCATCCGCCGAATTCACGGAGAAGATTTTTTTCACACAGCAGTTTGATAAAATTGACCAAATACGGTTCCGCCTGGCTGCCAAATGCCGCGTCGATCAGCCCGATCCGCTCTTTTCGCGGAATCGAAGGCTCCGATAAAAGGCGCGGATACTCCGGGTTTTCCCGGAACAGAGCGCGGATCTCTTTCATCTCGGAAAGAATTTTCTCTTCGAGATGTTCCTCTTGGGCCAGCTCATACAGGCTCCCACCGTATACTCTGGCAGTTTCTGTCATGATGCTTCACCTACATTCGATATAAATTCATCTATCAGCTTCTCATGGTCTTTTTCATTAATCTCGCGCTCAATGACTTTTCCGGCAATATCCATGGCAATGCCGCCGATCTCGCCTTTGACTTCATTGACCGCTTTCTTTTTCTCCTGGGCAATCTCTTTTTCTGCCTTGTTTTTCAGGGCAGCCGCCTGTTCGGAAGCCTCTTTTACGATTTTCTCGCTCTGCAGCGTTGCTGTCTTTCTGGCGCTTTCGAGAATCTCGTTGGCTTTTGCCTTGGCATCCTGCATATTCTGCTCATATTCCTCTTTGATAGCGTTGGCTTCCTTTTTTGCCGCCTCTGCGTCTGTAATCTCCGCGTCGGCTGCCGCACGCCGTTTTTCCAGCATCTCATTGATCGGTTTGAAAAGGAACCGTTTGATCAGATACATCTGGATGAAAAGGTTGCAGATCTGTGCGATAAAAGTCCAGGGGACAATTCCTACCAGTTCCTGAACCTGCATAGTTTCTTTCCTCCTAGCAATAATTTACTCCTTGCAGCTATTTCAGGAAGTTCATGAACATTCCCGGTGCAACGAAGATCAGAAGCAGGCCGGTTACGAAACCGTAAATACCGGTTGTCTCTGCGATCGCACAGCCAAGAAGCATCGTACTTGTTACATCGCCTTTGCACTCCGGCTGACGTCCGATTGCCTCAAGTGCCTTTGCTACGGCGTTACCTTCACCGATACCAGGTCCGATACCTGCGATCAGGGAGCATCCTGCGCCGATTGCGCATCCTGCGAGAGCGATACCTTTTGCTAAAATCTGAAAATCCATCTTGTTTTCCTCCTGTATTTTCTTTTTGTAAACTTCATTTTTTTAATCTCTTTAGCCTTCCTCTGCTGCATTCGCAATGTACATGACAGTCAGCATACAGAAAATAAAGGCCTGCATCACGCCGGAAAACCAGTCAAAGTAGACCGATGTGACAGCCGGAATACCGACATCCAGAATCGGGATCTGTGAAAGGGTTCTTCCGAGCACGCCGGGAAGCAGTCCCAGCAGCTTTCCGCTTGCCAGTGCCAACGATCCGTAGATCAGGGCATTGATGACAACGCCGGAAAGGATGTTTCCAAAGTGACGGCACGCCATACTAACCGGCGTTGCAAGCTCCGACAAAACGTTAAACGGTGTCATAACCGCAATCGGAGTCGTAAAACCTTTCAGATATCCGCCAAAACCGTTGGTTTTGATCTTCTGTGTCGTGATCATGATGAAAACCACAACAGCCCAGGCCGCCTCGGTGGAAAGATCTGCTGTCGGACTTCGAAGTCCGATCAGGCTGATCAGGTTTGAGACAACGCTGGTCGCGAAAAGTGCCGACACAAAAGGAATCAGATACCGGAATTTTTCTCCCATGTTGCCGATGACAAATTTGTTTGCGGTTTCCACAATCATTTCTGCCACCGCCTGGCGTTTGGAGATGTTCCGTATCTTCAAATCTCTTGTGAGCCAGATGCAAAGTCCGGTAATGAGTGCCATTACAATCCAGCTTACCACCAGCGTTTCGCTGATCTGAATTTTCCCGAACAGCGGAAAATCGATCGGGATCGTAAAAAAGACTTTTGCACCGGAGATATCAACCTCCATTCTCTTTTCTCACCTCCTCTTTATAAAATAAAATAAAAAACAGGAACCTTTTGTCAAAGCAGATCTTCGCAATCCGCTTTGCTGCTTGCTCATAACCGAACAACTGCTTCGCAGCTTCGGTTAAAAAACGCCGTCCCGTCTTTGCGGCTTTCGCCACAAATCAGGTTCAGCGCTTTATGCTGTTTTTTATGCCCATCAGCTTGATGGCCGTTCCCGGAATTAAAAGCGGCAGGATTCCTGCGGCAAACTGGAAACATGGAAGCACAATCGCCAGAACTGCCCAGAGCATCTGCATCAGATTTCTCTGCGAATAGCTTGCCTGCATCCGCCGTTTTGCTCCCGCCTCGTCTGTCTCGGACACTGCTTTTTGTACTGCCATGCCCATCAGGAAAAAGTTCAGCACCGCAACGGCACCGCCTCCGATTCCCCCGAGGATCACCCGATAGTCAAATGGGATTTTTTCCGGCCAGATCAGGTGCAGGATCAGAAACCCGACCCACATCACAACCACGCCGACGACGGTATAGATGGCAACATTTTTTGTCTCCTGCTTTACGGCCGGCTGGACCTTGTCTCCGAAATTACTCATATCGCCTCGTTTCCTTTCTAAGGGATTTTCCCCTAAAATCAGTCTGAAATCTTTTCTCTGCCACTTGATTTCTGTCAACTGTGAAAGCTTTTTCAGACACGCTCTAAATATGTCGGTTGAAAGACACCCGTTTTTTCTTCTTTTTTCCGTCCGGCTCCGTCTCGATGCGTTTCTGATGCCGCAGAACACTCTGCCCGAATTTCCAGGCTGTCATGGCGCCGCCTCCGATGCCGAAGAAAAAGCCGATCAGATAAATCCATGTTCCAACCGAAAAGCGGTCGCAAAGCCACCAGCAGAGTGCCAGACAAAGAAAAAGAGGCGTCACAAGGGACAATCCGAATTGTGTTAACATTGTGAGATTGGTAATCATCCCCGTCCACTTCTTCATATCCTGTCCCTTTCTGCCGTCTCTTTTTGTCAGACCTTCGGATCTGTGTCTTGTTTCATTTTCCCCAAAACACACTTCCATTTTTGTAACCGCTTAGTCAGATTGTACCATAAATCCGTTTATAAAACAAACGATTTTGTGTCTCTTTCAAATTATTTGTTTTTATTTATATTCTTTTCATAACAATCGGAACAATTTTCTTATTTTGTCCCATTGCGGAATCGCAGCGTTCACCTCGCTTCTTATTTTTTGAAAAAAACTGTAGTTTTATTCTACACATACTGCCGGTTTTTCTTTCCAACAGGAAAGCCGATAGCTTACTTCATAGTGTCCCGGCATCAGCAGGTATCTGCCGTTTTCTTCCAATCCTAGTACTTCTGCAATCGCCTCTTTTTCACTTTCGGCCACCATTGGAAGCACGGCTTCTGCGGTGCAGTCGAACGGTACATCCATGGTAATGGTAACGTGCTCTTTGTCGGAAAGCTCCCAGCGAATGCCGTACATTCCCGATGCAGAATCATATTTTGCCTCTGCATACCTCAGATCCCAGTTCAGCGTCGGTGCAAACTGTACGGTTTTGACACCCGGATGGGACTCCATCGTGTTGATGCCGGCGACATGGCGGAACATCCATTCCTGAATGGAGCCGTACGCGTAATGATTCATACTGTTCATACTGATGCCGGAAATCGTGCCGTCTGCAAGAAGGGAATTCCATCGCTCCCAGACAGTAGTTGCACCAAGCTTAACCTCATAAAGCCATCCCGGAAATTCCTCGTTCAGCAGCAGTTCGTATGCGAGATCGTTCATACCGTTGTCCGTCAGCACGTTGTTCAGCAGCGGTGTTCCGACAAATCCTGTTTTCAGTTTGTGACCACTCTGCTCAAACAGCTTTAACAGCTGCTGTTTTGTCAGTTCTTCATTCTTCGACAGGTGATATTTCAGTGTCAGCAGCAGAGCCGTCTGTGTCTTGATGCAGCAGCGGCCTGTCGCACTGTAATATTCTTCCTGTACCACAGCAAACTGTTCGTCAGACAGCTTCTGGTATTTTTTCTGCTCCTCGCGGTATCCCAGCACACCGGCTGCCTTTGCCACGATTCCCGCACTGATCGCATAGTACAGATTGGCAATAAACTCCTCGTCCGTCGCTCCCATCACCTGTTCTGCTCCCTGTACCGGATTGTCCAGCGCAAGCCAGTCGCCGAAGTGGAAAACATACCGCCAGCCGTGGTTATCCCCATCCACTTTCGTGATGTAATCCACCCACGATTTCATGCTCACAAACTGATCTTCCAGAATACTCTTGTCCCCGTAAAACAGATACAGATTCCACGGAATGATGCACGCGGCATCACCCCAGACGCAGGCCGCCTCTTCCACACCGGAAGACGGCACAACATACGGTACTCTTCCATCCAGCACACTCTGCTCTTTTGCCATATCATACAGATATTTTGCATAGAATGCATACGTATCTTCGAGATACATTGCCGTCGGCGAAAATACCTGCGCATCGCCGGTCCAGCCCATGCGCTCATCACGCTGCGGGCAGTCAGTCGGGACATCCACAAAATTGCACTTTAAGCCCCAGCGTACATTACTGATGAGCTGATTGACCAAATCACTTCCTGTTTTCATCCAGCCTGTCGCTGTGATGTTGCTGTAATAAGACAGACCCGTGAAATCCTCTTTTTTCAGATCCGGAATGCCTTCGATCTTCACGTAACGGTAGCCGTAGAACGTAAAATGCGGCACAAGATCCATTTCGGTTCCATCGGAAATATAGATGTATTCGGATTTTGCACTCCGCAGATTGTCATTGTAGAAATTGCCGCGCTGCAAAATCTCACCTGTCTGAACATGAACTTTGGTTCCTGCCGGTACGTTGACATGCAGCTTGAAAATTCCCGTAAACTCCTGTCCCATATCGAAGACCAGCTCGCCGGCCGGAGTATGAAGCAGTTCTTTTGGTTCAAACGTCTCATGAATCGTCACCGGAAGGCTCATCCGTTCCGTCAGTTCTCCTTTTGGTGCTTCACAGAGAACCGCCCTCTCCAATGGCAGTTCCGGCAGCGTGTCGTCCCGGTGCTCACCGTCGTAAAGGTTCGAGAATGCAATTTTACTGCGCCGCACCTGCCACGATTCGTCCGTGCCGATCACATCCTCCGTTCCGTCCGCATACGTCAGATGCAGCTCCGCAATCAGCTTCCACTCATTGCCGTAAAATCCCTTGTCCTCAAACGCACTGAATCCAAACCGCGCCTTATACCAGCCGTTTCCAAGCAGCACTCGAAGCGTTCCCTTTTTGGAAACCTCCTCTGTCACATCATACGTCTGGTACTGTACCCATTCATTGTAATCATTGCTGTACGGCGTCAGATACTCATCCCCGACACGCTTCTCATCCACATACACCTCATACAGTCCAAGTCCGCAGACATACAGCCGGGCCTTCGCTACCTCTTTTGCCGGAACAATTTCTTTTTCAAAATACGGATGACGGCTCTCCTTACTGTCACAGGAAATCCATTTTCCTGTCCATGCTTCGTTCCGTTTTCCGGTCTCAAAAAACTGTACCTCACTCACCGCCGTCTCCCCGGCATCACTGCCCGCTTCCACGTTCCAGTAATACCGCGTTCTCGGCTCCAGATCCAGCTTCACCGGATAGAAAAGACTGCTCGCCTTATCATCCTCTCCGGAATCAAACAGCAGATGCTCCATCGCTGCATCCGATGCTACACGGATTCTTGCATAGCTCTGTTTTTTTCCTTCCGCGTCTTTCACCTTCCAGGAAAAGACCGTTCTCTCCATCCGGAACCCCATCGGATTTTCCAGATGATTTACCTGTGCGTGATAAATTTTCATTTGCAATATCCTCCTCTATTTTATTTTTGAAAAATCCCCCATTTTTCTCCATTCTATCATGATCACTTTCGAGAAAAAAGGTTCTGTTTTGCAGGAAAAAACATCTTTATTTGCACCCCTGTATCATACCTCTTTTCCCCCATTCTTTATATCAAAAATGCCGGATTCTCTACCACAAATCCGACATTTTTATTCCCATCTCTATCTTATCTTCAATTCAGCAGCTCATCCTCCAGCGACCGCTTCGGCACATAATGCACATCGTTCTCATCCCGGTAATAATTCGTATTCCCCTCCTCCGGCACATCCACCAGATGAATCTCCTCCGCCGGTTTTCCAAACGCCACAATCAAAAGCGGCCGGATCTCCTCGGGCAGTCCAAGTACCTCCATTACCTCACCCGCCTGAAAATTCCCGATCATACAGCCGCCAAGCCCCTGCTCCACCGCTGCAAGCAGCATCGTCTGCGCCACAATCCCGACATCCTTCTGATACCGGTTCAGATTCTCATCAATCCCCTTATCCTGACAGATCACAACAAACCCCGTCGGCCGTTTCCCCGGATGCGGCAAAACCATCTCCGGCAGCGCCCGCGCCCACTTTGTCAGCCCCTGCACCTTCTCCACTTCTTCCGGCTCCCACGCCAGAAAATACTTCAACGGCTGCTTATTCACACTAGAAGGACAAAGCCGCGCACAATCCACAAACCCTTCCAACGTCTCCCGCGAAATCCTCACCGACTCATCAAAACCACGATAACTCCTGTTTTTTAATACCAGATCCTTTAACATTTCTCATAACCTCCTGCATCAAATTTGCTTTCTGTCCCCACTCTACCACACCTCTCCCCCTCTATCAATCACCTTTTTCATTTTCCCTCTTGACATGCTTTGATATTCAAAGTATTATATATCTAGTTTTCAAAACCAGATAATACGGTATTTTACATCATTTATTTTATCAATACCAGATCCGGTCTGCCGCTGTGCCGGGAATGTTCCTCCAGGACGGCGCATTTGCAGGAGGCCTGCAAACTCTTAGGTTCTGGGATTTTGCGTTGCTTGGAAAAACGGCACTGTCTGAGCGCAGCGAGTTCGCCGTTTTTTCAAGCGCCCTTAGCAAAATCACAGAGCCTTAGAGTTTCCTGGCCTCCGAAACCGCGCCGCCCTGGAGGAACATTCCCGGCGCGGCGGCAGACATTCGGATTGTCCACTCATCAAAAAGGAGAATTTACTCATGTTACCAGAATTAAAAATAGGAAATTTAGTTGCCAAATACCCCATCATCCAAGGCGGAATGGGCGTCGGCATCAGCCTCTCATCCCTCGCCGGTGCCGTTGCCAAAGCCGGCGGAATCGGCGTCATCTCCGCCGCCCAGCCCGGCTGGCGCGATCCGGAATTCGCGCGTGATCCCTTAAGTGCCAATCTCCGCGCACTCGCCTTCCACATCCGCCGCGCCAAAGAAATTTCAAACGGCGGCATCATCGGCGTCAATATCATGTGCGCCCTGACCCACTACGAGGAATACGTCCGCTGCTGCATCGAAAACGGAGCCGATCTCATCATCTCCGGGGCCGGTCTCCCGACCGATCTGCCAAAATACACAAAAGGAAGCTCCATCAAGCTCGCCCCTATCGTTTCCCCGCCCCGGACTGCCAAAGTTCTTCTGAAGCTTTGGGACAATCACTATCACCGCGTTCCTGATCTCGTTGTCATCGAAGGTCCTGCAGCCGGAGGCCATCTCGGCTACTCCGCCGAAACCGTAGAAGAGACAGCCGCGCGCGGCTACGATGACGAAATCGGGGAAATTCTGCAGATCGTACATGGCTACGAAGAAAAATACGCCTGTACCATCCCCGTCGTCTTTGCCGGAGGCGTCTACACCCACGAGGATATCCTCCACTATCTGTCGCTTGGCTGCGCAGGTGTCCAGATGGCTACCCGTTTCGTTGTCACGGAAGAATGCGACGCCGATCCGCGCTACAAGCAGGCATACCTGAATGCAAAAAAAGAAGATATCACGATCATGCACAGTCCGGTCGGCATGCCGGGCCGCGCAATCCGCAATCCGTTTCTGAGGGAACGCGAACAGGAACGGGAAAAAATCTCACACTGCTACCAGTGCCTCAAAAAATGCGACAAAGCCTCCATTCCCTACTGTATTACCACAGCCCTGGCCCGCGCTGCCGATGGCGATACCGACAACGCTCTTCTTTTCTGCGGGGAAAACGCATGGCGTCTCGATCACATGACCACTGTGCCGGAGCTGATGGCGGAACTGGCCGGGGAATCCCTGCCGGACAGCAAAAAATAAAAAATTTAGTAGTGACTTTCCTTCCCAATAATGTTACAATCTTCTTTATGATGTCAGCATAAAAAGTCTTCAAGAACTGACCATCAACCCAAAATTTTCGTAACACACAAAAACACAAAAGGAAGGAACTCTATGAGCAAACACAACAAATCCCGCAGCTCGTTTTCCGGCAAAATCGGTTACGTGCTGGCTGCAGCAGGCGCTTCCGTCGGACTTGGAAACATCTGGCGTTTTCCCTACCTCGCAGCAAAATACGGCGGAGGAATTTTCCTCCTCATTTATATCCTGCTGGCGCTCACCTTCGGCTACTCCATGATCGTTGCCGAGTCCGCCATCGGACGCATGACACGAAAAAGCCCGGTCGGCGCTTTCCAGTCGTTCGGCAAATCGAAATGGCTTTCCGCCGGAGGCTGGATCAACGCCATTATCCCGATTCTGATCGTTCCATACTACTCTGTCATCGGAGGATGGGTCATCAAATATCTGATCGAATACGTGAAGGGAAACAGCACCCTGCTCGCAGAGGACGGCTATTTTTCCGGCTTCATCTCAAACGGAGTTTCCACAGAGCTCTGTTTTGCCGTTTTCTGCCTCATTACGGTCGCTATCATCTACGCCGGTGTGCGAAACGGCATTGAACGCGTTTCCAAAGTGATGATGCCGATTCTGATCGTCCTTTCCGTTATCATTGCCGTTTATTCCGTGACAAGACCGGGCGCACTGGCAGGCGTGAAGTATTTCCTTGTTCCGAACATCAAAAACTTTTCATGGATGTCCGTTGTTGCCGCCATGGGACAGATGTTCTACTCCCTCTCAATTGCGATGGGTATTCTGATCACCTTTGGCTCCTACATGAAAAAAGACACCTCGATTGAGGATTCCACACGCAACGTTGAAATTTTCGACACCGCCATTGCGATCATGGCAGGCCTGATGATCATTCCTGCTGTCTTTGCCTTCTCCGGCGGAGATCCGGATACCCTGCAGGCAGGACCTTCCCTGATGTTTATCACCATTCCGAAAGTCTTCGCCAATATGGGCTTCGGCACTGTGATCGGTATTCTGTTTTTCCTTCTGGTGCTGTTTGCCGCACTGACCAGCTCCATTGCACTGACAGAAAGCGCCGTTTCCACCTTTGAGGATGAGCTCGGCTGGGGCCGTAAAAAATCGACCGTTCTGATCGGTGTTATCATGATTGCGCTCGGAACGCTCTCCTGCCTTGGCTACGGACCGCTTTCCTCCGTCACCATTCTTGGCATGCAGTTCCTGGATTTCTTCGACTTCCTGACGAACTCCGTGATGATGCCAGTTGCTGCCATTGCCACCTGTCTTCTCGTTTCGAGAGTCATCGGTGTGGCGAAAATCGAGGAAGAAATCATCCACGGCGAAAGCCGCTTCCGCAGAAAGAAAATCTTTCTTGTCATGATCCAGTATCTCTGCCCGGTGTTTGCACTGATCATTCTGTTCAGCTCCGTGGCAAATGCATTCGGCTGGATCACCATGTAATGAAGCTGTAAACGATGAAAAAAAGATTGTTTTCGAAACACGATCACGATTTCGAAAACAATCTTTTTTTATCCAAATCTGTCACACCATCATCAGGAATCCGTCAGCAGCAGAATATCTTCCTCCTTCAGATACAGCTCCTTTGGAATCCCCATTTCCGGGCTCCAGTCTGTTTTTGCGATCTTCCACTGCAGCCAGCTGCATTTTGCATTCTTCCGGAACGAAATGTTCCATTCAAACGGATCTTCCCAGATTTCGGATTCGTTGACCGGAAATACATTTTCCTCACCCGGCCTTTCTACTGTGGCCAGAAAATGTGCCCGGATGCCGACTGCGCAGATATCGTCTGCAATTTCCCGCTCCTTTACGTGCAGCGTCACGCCCCAGTCCACGGCCCGCAGCGTGTGCGCATCCACCCGCCCGGCCGCCGAAATGTTCTTGCAGCCCGACAAAATTGCCGCTGTGCGCGTCTTCGGATTCTGGAAAAATTCCTTCAGCGGTTCCATGACTTCCATCTTTCCCCGGTTCATACAGCTGACCGTATCGCAGAGACGGTACACCTCATCGCGGTTGTGCGATACGAAGATGACCGGTTTTCCGGCCTCCTTCAGATGTTTGTGCATCTCCTGCTCCAGCTGCCATTTCAGATAGGTATCAAGCGCTGAAAACGGCTCGTCGAGCAGAATCAGCTCCGGCTCTGCAGCGAGCATCCGTGCCATCGCAACGCGCTGTTTCTGTCCGCCGGAAAGCTGTCCCGGGATCTTTTTCTCCAGCCCTTCCAGCTGAAACTGGCGGATCAACGATTCCGTGCGGCTCCGGTCCGGCCGTTTTCCCATGCCGGCCTCAATATTCTGCACAACATTCATATGCGGAAACAGGGCATAATCCTGGAACATATAGCCGACTTTCCGCTTCTGCGGCGGCAGATTGATTTTTTTCTCCGAATCAAACAGCACCTTGCCGTCAAGGACAATCCGCCCCTCATCCGGCTTTTCGATTCCGGCGATACACTTTAAGGTCATGCTTTTTCCACAGCCCGACGCGCCGAGAATCGCAAAAATTTCCTGCTCCGCCCGGAACTGCATATGCATAAAAAAGCCGTCCAGTTTTTTCGTAATATCTACTTCAAGCGCCATGATTTATCCTCTCTACCACTGTTTCTGATTTTTCTTTCTCCGGTTGCCGAGAAGGTTCATCGCCGTCATCGTAAGGAATCCGACGAGCAGTACGACAACAGACCAGAAACCCGCCGTTTTATAATCCCCGTCCTGAATCACCATTGCAATCTTCTGGGAAACGGTACCCGTCTTTCCCGGAATATTTCCGGCCAGCATCGACGTCGCGCCGTACTCACCGAGCGCCCTTGCAAATGCCAGCACCGTACCGGAGAGCACACCGGGACCTGCCGATGGGATGACCACTTTCCAGAAAATCTTCCACTCCGACATACCAAGCGTCCGCGCCGCATAGATCAGGTTCGTATCCACCTGCTCAAATGCCGCTCTCGAATTGCGGTACATCAGCGGAAACGCGATGATCGTTGCCGCCAGAATACAGCCAAGCCATGTCTGCACTGCCTTGATACCGAAATTCTCATACAGTGCAGCACCAAACGGACGACGGAGGCTGAAAATCAGAAGCAGGAAAAAGCCTGCAACGGTCGGCGGCAGAATCATCGGAAGAGTCAGAAAGCCGTCAATCACGGCACGCGCGCCGGGACGCAGCTTCATCACCGCACGCGCGGCAAACATACCAAAGAAAAAGGACAGAATCGTCGCCACAATACCGGTCTTGATCGAAATGACAAGCGGGCTCCAGTCCAGTGACTGTAAAAAATCCAGTATTTCCTGCATAACATTTCCTTTCTATCCACGGCAGCCCTGCATACCTGCATCACGCATCCTGCCCGGATTTTCTCTGATGCAAAACCACCGTCCGCAGAAACGAAATCTTTCTTTTTCGGACGGTGATTTCAAATCCCTGCTGTTTTTTGGGGGATCTTCTTTTTATTCTACCTCTGTATCAAAGTAATAATTCCGGAAGACGGCGGCTGCCTCGTCGGAAGTCAGAAACTCTACAAAATCCTTTGCTGCTGCCTGCTCGGTCTCATCTGCCTCTTTGTTGACAACCTGTGCTGCCGGGTAGATGACATTTCCGGTCAGATCGTACGGAACGACCTGCAGAACCTTCAGGCGGTCTTCCAGACCGTAGGTATCAGAATAGTAAACCGTACCAACCTCGTTGGATCCCTCTGCAACAGCGGAAGTAACGGCTCCTACGTTTGCACACTCGTTGATTTCCACGCCGCCGAGCGCTTCGGAAACCTGCTGGGTTGTGATGGCCGATACGTCGTCTGCTTTCTCCAGAATTCCTGCATTGACCAGTGCTTCTCTTGTGTATTTTCCAACCGGAACGGAACCGTCTGCCAGTGCGATGCTGGATGCCTTGTTCAGATCCTCCAGACCCGTAACTTCTGTATTGCTTCCCTCATAGGTTACAACGCAGACCTGATTGTTTACGATGTTGTGACGGGTTCCCTCAACCAGAAGATTCTCACCCTCAAGCTGATCCATCTGTTTTGCTGCTGCGGAGAAGAATACGTCGCAGGATGCACCCTCTTCGATCTGTGTCATCAGGGTTCCTGAGCTGTCATAGCTGCCGACCAGTTTGACATTCGGCTGCGTCTTATTGTACTCGCTGATCAGCGTCTCCATTACGGAGTTCAGGCTCTTTGCGGCAAATACCGTAACGGTGGTGTCGTCAAATACTTCGCCGTCTGCTGTGCTCTTGGCGCCGGATGTGCTCTCGGCTTCCGATGAAGCGCCGGATGCAGATGTGCTCTCTGCCTTGGAGCTGCTCTTGCTGGAAGAATCTGTGGAATTGGAAGATCCGCATGCGGCAAGAGAAAGTGCCATAGCTGCCATCAGAAAAATGGATACTGTTTTCTTTTTCATGATAATTGACTCCTCATTTTGTATATTTGCACCGGGCTTCACGTATGAAGCGCCGGATGTGCACCTTTTCGTTTTCCGGTTTTTGCAGACCGGATCTGAATGAGCTGTGCGGCGATGCTGATCGCAATCTCCGCCGGTGTCTCGCTTCCGATCTCAATTCCAATCGGGGCATGGACACTGTCAAGCTGTTCTTTGGTAAAGCCCTGTGCTTCCAGTTTGTCGCGCACATATTTTGTCTTTCTGCGGCTTCCCACCACACCGATATACGATGCGTCAGTACGAAGTGCAAACGCCTCGGCATCCGCATCACACCGGTGGCCGCGCGTCACAATCACAAGATAATCATTTTTCTGGATGGAAAGGACCTCATCCAGTTTCGCAAAATCCACCAGCATCGTCTGCCCGGCATCCGGGAACAGTGCTTTATCCACATATTCCTCCCGGTCATCGAGTACGATACAGCAGAAATCCAGATGATGCAGCACCGGAACTAGTTCCTGGGCCAGATGGCCGCCGCCGAACAGATAAACCTTTCCGTCGTAGCAGAATTTCTCGGCATAATACGTTTTTTTGTCCAGTTCCAGAATCCGGCAGTGGCCCGCTTTTTCCTGTGCCGCCGGAAGCAGTTCCCACGCTTCTTTTTCCAGCACGCGGATGCCGGTTCCGTCCAGCGCAAAGAAAATCCAGTAGCTGTGGTACTGCTCCTGCGCCGCAAGTGCCTGCGACAGACTTTCTGCTTCGCCGTGCGCTCCATTCATAAAATAGAAGCACACTTTCACTCTGCCGCCGCAGACCATACCAAGTCCCTTCCCCTCTCCGGTTCCGAGATCGTATTCTCTGTATTCACTTTTCTTCTCCTGCACCAGCTCCTGCGCATGCAGAACCGCCTGATATTCCAGGTTTCCGCCGCCGATAGTTCCGAAAATCCGTCCTTCCCGGCCGACCAGCATATAGGCGCCCGTCGTGCGCGGAATGGAGCCGTCCCCTTCGGTGATAAAGGCAAGAACCGTATCCTGTCCCTCTTCCAGCTGTGCAAGCAGTTTCCGGTAAAGTTCGTCCATGTTTCCTCTCCTTGTGTCTGATCTCTGGTCTACTTTTCCGTCACCAGTTCGATGGTGTCACCCTTTTGAATCGTTCCGCCGCGCAGCACCACCGCGAAAACGCCCTCCCGCGGCATGATGCATTCACCCATGCGTTTGAAAATCTCGCAGTGGCTGTGGCACTCCTTTCCGATCTGCGTCATCTCAAGCAGCGCATCCCCGCAGGAAAACCGCGTGCCGACCGGCAGATTCCGGAAATCATATCCTTCCACGATCAGGTTTTCCCCGAAGGCGCCGAGCGGAATATCCGCCCCCTTTGCACGGAAGGCTTCTATTTTTTCATACGACAAAAGGCTCACCTGGCGGTGCCAGTGCCCGGCGTGTGCATCGCCCTCGATGCCCCAGTCTTCCACCAGCTTCGCCGTTTCCACCTCGTGCTTTGCCGTTCCCCGTTTTTCACTGATACAGATTCCTATGATTTTTCCCATTTCTTTTGTTTCCTCTTCTTTTCGAACCGCCATCATTTCATCCGCCGATGCCGGACATCAGGTGGTGCTCCGTCATATCCTTCGGCCGCTCAAAGCAGTGTTCCATCGGCTTTTTTAAGATTGCCTGTGCCATCACATCCCGCAGATCCGCCGCTGTTCCGTTCTGCAGAACATCCCGCAGATCCACGCCGTTCTCATAGCAGAGGCAGAGCTTTAAAAAGCCGCGGCTTGTCAGCCGTACGCGGTTGCAGCTTCCGCAGAACTTTCCGTGGATCGCGCTGATAAAGCCGACGGGCATCGACAGCTTTTCGTACCGCACATAAGCCGCAGGACCGTTTCCTTCTTTTTCCTGGTCCGGCGTACATGCCCCATACCACTGTTCCAGCTCTGTTTTCAGCGCCTCATTCGACGGACCCACGTACGATTTTCCGGCGCCCACCGGCATCACCTCGATGAACCGCACCGGGACTTTTTCCTGCTCTGCAAATTCAATCAGTTCCTGTGCATGCAGTTCTTTTCGATGCACCGCATTCAGCTTCACTAAAAGACCCGCCTCTTTGGCCGCGCAGATGCCCTGCTTTACCTGCTCCAGCGCATCGCGTCCGGTAAGCGCCGCAAACTCTGCCGCATCCACTGTATCCAGGCTCACATTCACGCTGTCACAGCCGGCCGCCTTCAGATCCCTCGCACACGATGCCAGGCGCACGCCATTCGTCGTGATCCCAACGGATGCGGTGCCCGGCACTGCTTTTATTTTCTGCACCAGCTCCACGCACTCTTTTCTTACCAGCGGTTCCCCTCCGGTAATCCGGTAATGCGTGATGCCAAGCCCAGCCGCGGCGTGCACAATCTTCAGCATCTCTTCGACGGTAAGCGGCGGATTCTGTTCCGCCTGCTCCAGTGCACAGCCCGCCGCACTCTCCGGCATACAGTACCGGCATCTCAAATTGCACGCGTCCGTGATGGAAATCCGCAGGTAATCGATCGTTCTGCCATACTGATCCTTCATCGTTTATCTGCCTTTTCCAAAACCGCAGTTGGGGAAGGTGCATACCTTGCAGCTCAGGCAGAGACCGCCCTCGCCAAGACCTGCCAGCTCCTCCGCTGTCACCTCATCATCTGCAATGAGACGCGGCAGGACAAGATCGAAAATCGTCCGTTTCGAATACATGACGCATCCCGGCAGGCCGACGATCGGTGTTCCGTTTTCGGCATACGCCAGAAGGAACATGGCTCCCGGCAGCACCGGCGCGCCGTAGGAAACGATGCGTGCTCCGGTATTTTTGATCGCCAGCGGCGTCTTGTCGTCCGGATCCACACTCATTCCTCCGGTGCAGAAGACAAGATCGGCACCCGCTTCCATCGCGCGGCGGCATCCGTCTGTGATCTTCGATGCATCATCATCGTAAACCTCATGAAAGATCATCTCCGCGCCGAATTCTGCCAGCTTTTCCTGGATAACCGGTGTGAAGGTGTCCTCGATCCGATGGTAATACACTTCATTTCCCGTTGTCAGAACCGCAAATTTTTTCTTGTGGAACGGCTTTAAGTTCAGGATCGGCCCGTCGGAACAGACTGCCTGTGCCGTCTCCATCTTCTCTTTTTTGATGACGAGCGGAATAATTCTCGTTCCCGCCAGTTTGTCGCCTTTTTTCACGTATGTATCACCGTGGCGCGTCGCAATCATCATCTCGCCGATGCTGTTTACTTTTTTCAGCTTCTCGCGGTCTACCTTCAAGAGACCGTCGCAGTCTGCGATCAGCTCAATTTTTCCTTCTTTGACATCGGACGGATGCATATGATCGTTTTTACACATATCGTAGAGGATCTGTGCCGCCTCATTTTCATGCAGCATCGTGTCGTCCTTTTCCCAGATGTAAATGTTGTCCTTTCCGACACTTAACAGCACCGGAATATCTTCTTCTGTAATGATGTGGCCTTTGCGGAATACCGCATCTTTTGTCACACCTTTGATAATCTGTGTAATATCGTGGCAGAGCACCTGGCCTGCCGCGTCTTCTGTTTTCATCAGTTTCATCTGAAACGCCTCACTTTTTTTTCTTTGAATCTATTCCAGTTCTCCGCAGATCACTTCCAGCACGCTTCCGGCGATGCACCGCGCCTTATCGGAAATCGTGAAGCAGTTCTGCAGTTCTTCTTTCCGCGGATCGATGTCCGCAATCTTAAATCCCTTCGTCACCGGATAGCCGTCGCGGATCAGCC
The DNA here is from genome assembly GCF_977045365.1 of Fusicatenibacter sp. NCBI lineage: Bacteria > Bacillati > Bacillota > Clostridia > Lachnospirales > Lachnospiraceae > Fusicatenibacter > Fusicatenibacter sp. The sequence continues at coordinate 51,115 of NZ_CDRRUH010000001.1, read as the reverse complement.
CGCGCAGCAGACCGGAGAGAGATGCTTCCACAGGTACCATCCCGTTTTCTGTCTCAATCTCTGCAATCACAGCCCCGGCTTCCACGATGTCACCGATCGAAGCCGCATTCCGCAGAATACCTTCCGCCTGTGCATGCATCACACGCTCTTTTCCGTACCCGCCGATGATGCCCGGAATGCCGGTGTTCGGAACCGCGCTTCCGCTTCGGATTACGCGTCCAAGATTATGACCGCGCTTCGTCTCAATTACAACATCCACATCTTCTCCTGCCGTAAAGCCCGGTCCGAGGGCAATCACAAGCGGTGCCATCTCTTTTGTCGTCCCGAGATTTTTCTTCGCCAGAATTGCATCGACCACGACGGCCGGGCGAAGTGCTGCAATGCTTAGTCCCGCCGGATCCACGAGCACCGGAACACCATCTTTCTTCCAGATCCGTTCCATTTCCTGTTCCAGAAGTTCTTTCCGGTTCTTTTTCTCTGCGAGCTCCACGTCCATGCGCACGGCTTCCACGTCCTCTACCCTGGCACTGCCGGCATATACCGCTTCGCTCAAAGCCACCTGCCGCCGGATCGCCGCCGGATGCTCTGCTTCCAGAACCAGCAGACGAAAGCCCGCTTTTTTCAGACGGTGGATCGTACCGGTTGCAAGATCTCCTGCTCCCCGTACCACGATCAGATCTTTCTTTTTCATCTTCGCTGTCTTCCTTCTTTCGTTTCAGCAGCCGCCGTTTTCTTCCGTCTTCCGCGGTCTGCTTCGTTATTTTCGCGTGAGAATAACGCTTTTTCCATTAATAAAAATACAGGAAAGGACACGTTTTGTCAACGTGTCCCCGTAAAAAATGTTATTTTTCTTCTGTTCCAAACCACTTCTGAAACGACGCATCGGCGCCTGCGCGGACTTCTTGTTCAAACTTCCGGTACCGCTTCAGGAATTCTTTTCCCTCCGGGGTCAGTACCGTCTGGCCGCCGTTGCTTCCGCCCCGGTTTCCCTGTACCAGCGGGATGCCGAGATCCTCCTCGGCGCGCTTTAAGATTTTCCAGCCTTTCGAGTATGCCATCTGCATACACCTGCAGCCCTTCGAAAGGGAACCGGTCGCCTCCACATGCTCCATCAGCTCCGCCACGCCGGGGCCGAAGGCGTGATCTGTCCGGCTGACGCGCAGCCGCATGTCATACCGCAGCTCCTGCCGTAATACTTCTTCTTTTTCTTCCATCTCCACCTCACACCTTTACAGCAGCACGCGGTATTCCGCCTCATAGGCAAGTCCCGCCGTCTGAAGTGCCGCAAGGATCTCTTTTCCCTCTTCCGGCGCTGCTTTCCACGAAAGGCCGCAGCCCGCCGTAATTTCCCGCGGAACGGGGATCATCCTGCCCGGCAGGCCGTGCGCTCTCGCATACTGTTCCATCTGCATCGCCTGCGTTGTTCCCGCAAACGTCAGAATCCAGGTTTCTTTTCGCTGTCTCATATCGTTTCTTCCTTTTTCCAGCTTCTTTTGTATCCCGGATGCCAGATGCCGCCTCTCTCACTGCCGCATTTCTTCTTCGGCAAACTCCCGCAGAGCCTGCGCGGCAATCCGGACTTCTTCTTCCGTCAGTACATGGGAAAAGCTGAACCGCACGGCTCCCTGCTCCCGTGTCCCGAGTGCTTCGTGCATCAGCGGCGCGCAGTGTGCCCCGCTTCGGACTGCAATACCATAGTTCTCATACAGCCAGTCGCTGACATATCCCGAATCACAGGAGCCGATGTTTAATGCCGCCGTTGGTACCCGCTGCTGCAGATCGTCCGTTCCATATAAAGTAAGTCCCGGGATTCCCTGAATTTCCTCCAGAAAGAGGTGCATCAGCTCCCTCTCTCTTTTGTAAATCATTTCAATCCCCGTCTTCTCCAGATATTCCAGCGCTCCCAGAAGTCCCGCAATTCCGTGGACATTTAAAGTTCCAGCTTCCAGGTGCTCCGGCATCGCCGCAGGCTGTTCTTTTTCATAGCTTCGGATTCCGCTTCCGCCCATTTTGAGCGGCCGGATCGAAAGTTCCGGACGGACGTAGATTCCGCCGGTTCCCTGCGGCCCTAATAGTCCCTTGTGGCCTGAAAAGCAGAGCACGTCGATCCCGTTTTTCTGTACATCAATCGGCAGAATCCCCGCCGTCTGCGCCGCATCGACGATCAGAAGCAGAGAATGGCGTTCTGCGATTCTGCGCACCCGCGCAAGATCCGTGATATTTCCGGTCAGGTTGGAGGCATGCGTAACGACAAACGCTTTCGTGTTTTTCCGCACTGCCGCTTCCATCTGATCGTAATCGATCCTTCCAGATACATCCGCCGGAATCACGGAAAGCTCCAGTCCCTGTTTTTCCAGTGCATACAGCGGGCGCAGAACGGAATTATGCTCGCAGACTGTCGTGATCACATGATCCCCCGGCCCGAAGAGTCCGAAAATTGCCGTGTTCAGTGCCTCCGTATCGTTGCACGTAAATGCAATCCGCTCCGGGCTCTCCGCGTGAAACAACTCTGCCAGCCGCATTCTCGTTTCAAAAACGATACGGCCTGCGTCCAGTGTCGCATCATGGGCACCGCGGCCTGCATTTCCACAGCCGTGCAGTGCCTGGATCATGCGCTCCTCCGCTTCTTTTGGATGCCACAGCGACGTTGCCGCCGAATCGAGGTAAATCATGGCTTAATCACGCGGTCTGCGCTGCTCATGCGCTCCACGATGTCATACATGTTGGTCACACTGCCGACCTGCAGCTTTTCGGTGATGCCATAGAAGTTCAGGCACGTTCCACAGGTCAGAATTTCAACGCCGCGCGCTGCCAGATCTTTCAGATCTTCCAGGGACTCGGAACCCTCGCAGGTCAGCTTTGCGCCGCCGTTGTAGCACAGAATCGTATCCGGCAGCTCATCCTGCTGGGTCAGTGCGTAAAGGAAGCTCTTCATCAGAATTTTGCCCAGCTCCTCAGCCCCCTCTCCCATATGATCACTGGAAAGGACAACAAGTTTTGTTTTCTTTGCTGCCGGTACAAGGCATACGGTTTCCTCTTCTGTTTCATCCTGTTCCTTTTCCGATACATTGAGCTCCACATGATACTCTTTTTCCTTCTCTTCTTTTACCAGAAAGCCATATCCTTTCTGCTGTGCCATTTTTTCCAGGTTCTGCACGGCGATTTCATTATCCACCAGAACCTCCACTTTTCCGCTTCCCGCAAGTTCTGCAATCGCATTTTTTGTCTTTACCAGCGGTACCGGGCACACATCTCCCATTGCGTTTACTGTTTTTTTCTCCATCTCTGCCATTTTTATCCTCCCTGTCTTACCATTTTCTGCTCTGTGTCACATAAATTTCGGTTCCTGCCGGCTCCGTGATTTTTCCAACGATTGCTGCCGGAATCCCCTGCTCCCGCAGTTCTCTCTGCAGTTTTTCTGCAGCCATGGCATCCACGGCCATCAGAAGCCCGCCCGATGTCTGCGGGTCAAACAGCACCTCCTGCATGCCGAACGGTATATCCTTAAAGGTCACATGCTGCTCCAGATGATTCCGGTTCCGTTGGCCTGCCGCAGTGATCATAAACTCCTCCGCCGCTTCCACAGCCCCCGGGAACACCGGAATCTGATCCGCCCAGATATGGCAGGACACGCCCGACTCCATCATCTCATGCAGATGTCCTAGGAAACTAAAGCCCGTTACATCGGTACAGGCATGAATGTTATACTTCCGTGCCGTCTCCGAGGCGTACTTATTCAGCGTCATCATCGATTCCACTGCCTTTTGAAATCCCCCCGGGGTTTCATCCCCGACGCGGTGCGCCGCACAGAGAATGCCGGTTCCGAGCGGTTTCGTCAGAATGAGCAGATCACCCACGCGGCCCATATTGTTCTGCCAGATCCGGTCCGGATGCACGGTTCCTGTGACAGAAAGGCCGTATTTTACACTGTCATCCGCAATCGAATGACCGCCGGAGAGCGATCCGCCCGCCTCCTGCACCTTTTCCGCGCCGCCGCGCATGATCTCTCCGAGGATATTCAGATCCATCTGCTCTGGAAAGCAGACGATATTGAGAGCTGTCCGCACCTCGCCGCCCATCGCATAGATGTCGCTTAAGGCATTCGCCGCCGCAATTTTTCCAAACGTGTACGGATCCTCCACAACCGGCGGAAAGAAATCCAGCGTCTGGACCATCGCAAGGTCGTCCGTCAGCCGGTAGACGGATGCATCGTCTTTGCTGTCATAGCCCACCAGCAGATTCGGATCCTTTTCCCCTTTCGGCAGCTTTTCCAGAATATGTTCAAGCACGCCTGCCCCGAGCTTTGCCGTACAGCCGCCGCTCTTACAGAAAATAATTTTTTCTTCTTCCATCGTTACCTGTTCCCTCTTTTTTCAGCTTCTTCCGCACTCTCCGTCCGTTCCGCGCAGGAGTCCCAGCGCATGCGGCAGGGTATCAAGTACAAATCCAAGACTCTCTTCCACCGCTTTCGGGCTTCCCGGCAGATTGATAATCAGCGTCCGATGACGGATTGCACTCACTGCCCGGCTCAGCATCGCCCGTTTTGTGATCGCCATGCTGCCCGCACGGATCGCCTCCGCGATGCCCGGTGCCACGCGGTCGGATACCGCCAGCGTTGCCTCCGGTGTCACATCCCGCATGGAAAAACCGGTGCCGCCTGTCGTAAGGACAAGATCGCATTTTTCCAGATCGGCAAGGCGGATCAGTTCCTCTTCGATCATCGCCTGCTCATCCGGCAGAAGGCGCATCGAAACGACCTCATACTGCTCCGCAGGAAGCATCTCTCTGATCTTCGGACCGCTCCTGTCCTCGCGCTCGCCCTGGTAGCCTTTGTCACTTAACGTTACAATTCCCACCCGGAAAACCGGGAAATCTTTCTTTTCTGCCATGCTTTATTTTTCCTCTTTCTGATAGATATAATGACCGCTCTTTCCGCCGTCCTTTTCCAGAATGTGGATATCACGAATCACCATGCCGCGGTCCATCGCCTTGCACATATCGTAGATCGTGAGCAGCGCGGTGGAAACCCCGGTCAGTGCCTCCATCTCCACACCGGTCTTTCCGACACACGATGTGGTACACACGGCCGTGATCGAATGTGTGTCCTCGTCCATGGTAAACGTCACTTCACAATTCGTCAACGGCACAATGTGGCACAGCGGAATCAGCTCCGCATTCTTCTTCGCCCCCATGATGCCTGCCAGCCGTGCAACGCCGAGCACATCGCCTTTTTTCGCCGTATGGTCCCGCACGGCTGCAAATACCTCCGGGCTTACCTGTATGGTTCCCGTCGCTGATGCTGCCCGGTACGTATCCGGTTTCTCATGGACATCGACCATGACGGCGCTGCCGTCTTTCTTAAAATGGGTAAATTCCGCCATCTGTCTCCTCCGTTCTATTTCCGTTTTATTCTCCGGGTTCCCACTCTTCTTCCGCTTCACGCACAGGAAGCTCTGCTCTCCCATACCAGGGATTCGTGTTCTCACCGCTTTGTCTTCTGTTTCCTGCCGCGCATGTAACCAGAACATGCTCGATCCCCTGTCTGCGCAGCAGCTCCACAAGTTTCTCCGCGGCCTCCCGGTATTCTTTTTCCTCATACTGGTGCAGCACGGCATAAAACGTTCTGCCCTTCAGATCCTTCTGCTGTCCCTGTTCCGATGCGATCAGCCGTGCCAGATCTTCTTCCGTGATATGGTGTTCCATCGTACAGCCAAGCAGTTCCGCCGCCCGTTCTGCCCGAAAGCAGCCCTTGTCAAGCGGCTGTCCCAGTGCCGAAAGACCTGTCACACCAATCACAAGAGCTGAACAGGAAAGCAGCGCCGGTTCATGTTCCGCCGGTGCCTTACACGGCAGGTGCCTCGCGCCGTCCGCCTCGATCAGCGTCAGATCGGCCTTTTCGCGTGCCGCTTCAAATAGTTCCGTTTCCGGCATGGAAAGCTTTTCCGGATCCCGGCAGGCACTCCCGATAATCGCTGCGCGCCCTGCGCGAAATTTTCTTTCGACCGCTTCCAGACTCTGGTCATGCCATTCCTTCGGCGGACGGTAAATGTGCGTCGAAGTTGTCACCAGTACCTTCTGATCGTTTTTTACGCAAAAGCCTGCCATCTCGTACAGCAGCGTCGTCTTCCCGCCGCCGCCGATAATAGAAACTACATGGTTCTTTTCCTTTAAAAAGGAAAACGCCGTTCCCATCTCTACTGGCTCCAGCTCCTGTTTTTCTGTTTTCTGCCAGATTCGAAGCATCGCTTTCAGCTCCCTTCTGCCGTCTTTCTTTCTCACTCTACCATACTCATTTGGGGCTGTCAAATCTTCGCGGCAGGCACCAGAGTCTCGTGCAGGCACGGACTTTGGCTCGTTGCCCGAAAAAAGAACTGCCCCGACGGGTCGTACCCATCAGAGCAGTTCTTTTTTTACTGAACGTGTACGGTAAGCACCGCTGCGTTTGATCTGTTTCCATCGCTGTCCGTCACATGATATGTCAGCGTGTAATCTCCCGGCACTGCGGTATCCACATCGCCGTCAATCTCAATCTCGTTAAAGAGTGTCTCCTGACTGTCCACATCATCGATCATCTCTTTGATGTAGCTGATTTTATCCATTTCGTTTCCGGCTTTCACCGTCACCTCATACGTGTTCAGATACAATCTTGGGCTTTCCGCCGACAGTTCTTCGATCTCCTTCTGCGCATCGGCCTCGTTTTTCGCACCTGCAGCATCATTCTGCTGCGGTTCCTCCGCTGCCGGTGTCGGCTCATCTGCTGCGTCACCGTTATCCGCTTCCGGGGCCGGTTCCTCCGACATCGCACTGTTATTCTCTTCCAGGACCGGTTCATTTTCCGCCAAAGTATCTTTCACTGTAGTTTTATAATCCACACGACGTGTTACTTTGGTTACATTGTTATGACTGTCCTTGGCCGCATAAATAACTGAAGCACTGGTATAATCATCATTTGGAAAAATATTCTCAATCACAAGTGAATCGGTCACATCTCCGTCTTTATCATCCGTTGCGGTGACGCCCTCCAGTAAAACAGCTGTATCGCCGCCTTCCTCATATATCACATCCGCACCAGACGGAATTTTAATTTCCGGACCTTTTCGGTCACTTGTTACCACAACAGCCACTGTACTGGCCCCAAGTGCCAGACACAGGACAACAAGGCCTGCAACAATCCCTTTTTTCATGGCTGTTACTCGTCCTCCTCTTCGCCGTACTCTCCATAGTATTTATACTGACCGTATTTTCCGTATTTACCATACGCCTGTTTCTGCATATCAACCTTGTTCAAAACAACACCGAGCAACGGACAGTTACTTTTCTCGAGCTGGCTCTTTACTTCCTGTGCAAAACGGTAGCTGATGACACCGGACTCGATGACCATGATGGAACCATCACAGATTTCTGCAACGATTGCACTGTCGATAACACTTCCCAGCGGCGGAGTATCTACAATAACATAATCATATACTTTACGAAGTGCATTTAAAAGACCGCGGAAATTCTTTCCTCCCAAAAGTTCTGCCGGGTTCGGCGGGAACGGTCCGGAATAGATCATATAAAAGTTTTTGACATTGGTAGAGCAGATCACATCCTCCAGACTTGCCTGTCCGGTAAGGAAGTGTGCCAGTCCGCGAACAGATTTTTCTGTTTTTGTTCTTCCAAGAAGAACGGATTTACGAAGATCGGCATCGATCAGAATTACTCTTTTTCCAATCTCAGCCAAAGAAATGCCAAGCTGCATGGATACGCTGCTCTTTCCTTCGTTTGGAGTACAGCTTGTAATTGCAATTATTTTTTTATCCTCTCCGCAAAACTGAAGGTTGGTACGGAGAGACTTGTAGGCTTCCACAATCTGATAACCTGATTTTTCCTGTTTTACTACTACCTGATTCACGTTCCGTATCCTCCCTTATTTCTTTCTTCCACGGCCGTTTTTGTTTTTCTTCTTACTCTTTTTCTGTCCTTCTCTGATCGGGATCGTTCCAAGTGTGCTTACCCCCAGATAACGTTCTACATCTTCGGAGGTCTGGATTGTATCATTTGTCAGATAAACCACAATGATAATAACAATTGCGATAAATGCACCTGCTACTGCGCCAATCATTCCATTTTTCATGACATTCGGACTTACAGGCTCATCTGGGATATTTGCCTCATCTACCACATTTACAGCTTCTGTATTCATAACATTCTGGATATGATCTGCTGCTGCCACACGGATTGCATCCGCTATCTGGCTTGCCACATATGGATCCTCATCCTTTACCGTAATTGAAAGAATACGAGTATCATTCTGCGTGGTAACTGTAATTTTTTTCAGAAACTCTTCATAAGTAAGCTCCAGATTTAACTGTGCAATAACTGTTTCTGCAACCTGACGGCTCTGAATCAGCTCTGCATAGTCTTTTGTTAACAGAGAACTCGCCTGCAGATCTCCACTTGTTACGGTATTGCTGCTGTCCTGTCTTGACAACACATACATCTTCGTTGTCGATTCATACTGCGGCTTCATAAGTACCTTGCTGACAAGTACCATCAGAAGGCCAAGTGCCAATGCAGCTAAAATCACATAGCCGATCTTGCTCCAGAGCACACGGAGCAGTTCCAGTAAATCGATTTCAATTTCATCCTGATTCTGTTGATTCGTTTCCATCTTCTTCTCCTGACTGTTTTTTAGATTTCTCCGGCATCCCTTAAGATTTCCATCGGATTGTCGTGGAAAATCCTTTCTGCATATGCCTCTCCCATTTTTTTTGAAACATAGGCAGCGCCTGCTCCTATGTTGGGAACACGTGTTTTTGTGTTGTGGGAATCGCTGCCGACAAAGCTCAGCAGATCTTCCTTCATCAGTTTTCTGCAGTAGCGTTTTGCACCCCAGGTATATTTTCCGAGAATGCTTTCTACATTGACCTGCAGTCTTGCGCCCATATCCACCAGATCGCTGGAAAATCCGACGCTCTTTACGGTTGCCTGATAGCGCTCCACATGCGCGATAATCGGTTCATAGCCGCAGGACAGTACATTGTAGACCCTCTCACGGATATGCTGCGCGGAATCTCCCTCGGAAAATTCCAGCAGAACATAGGACGAACCGGCCATGGTCACATATTTCCGTTTTTCCAGGATATCCTGAAGATCCATGTTCGAGTGAAGTTCGCACCCGAGATAAAGCGACATATCCGGATATTCCTTTTTTGCCGCTTCCTGCAGTTTCAGAAACTGCTCATGTACCTTTTTTGCCGGTGTTTCAAACATCCGCCGCCGATAATGCGGTGTGATGATAATCTTTCTGACCCCGTCCTGATGCTGCATTTTCAGCATCGCCAGCGACTCTTCCAGATCAGATGCACCGTCGTCTACCCCCGGGACCATATGGCAGTGTACATCAAATAATTCCTTCATACCTCATCCCTCTTTTGTGCTTCTTTCTTTAAGTCACGCATACTTAGACATTCTATTATAGTATACATCCTTTTGTGATAACTGGCAATATAAAAAACATACTCTGTATTTGTTTTTTAACATTTTTGTCAAACTTGCCGAAGATAAGTCAGAAAAAAGAGACCTCCATTTTCATGTCAGTCTCTCCTGTTACTTTCTGCAGATGAAAACCCCTGCCTCTTTTGTGATCTCGATTCCACCATGCTTCTGAATTTTCTTTTCCAGAAATTCTTTAAATTCCCGCTGTCTCGGATACAGATACTCATTCTGATTGCCATGGCAGGAAAGAATATAGTCAAGAAGCGGTTCCGGCCGGTCAACCCATAGGCTGTCCTCGTAGATTCGTTTCTCCACGCTGCCAAAATAAGGCTTTAACTGTTTTTCTCCGTGATCCAGTCCAAAAATGGTATACAGCGCCACCTCCGAAAGATTGATCTGCGGATCAAACTCCTGTACCAGATCGGTAATCTCTTTCATATGGCCTTTTCCATACGTACTGCAATAGAACACACCGTCATCCGAAAGCACGCGGCTGATTTCCTGCAGACCGCGGGACAGATTCTGGACATAGAACAAAACATGATTTGCAATAATCCGGTCGTATTCCGCATCCGGAAACGGAAGCTTCTGGCAGTCCAGTGTCCGGAAATCAAAACAGGAGGCCTTTTCTTCTCCCAGATTTTCCGCCGCATCGCGGATCATGCCGTCCGACAGATCAGACAGACAGATATACTTTCCTTTCAGCACGGATGGCTCCGCATTTTTCCAGAGCTGTCCGTTTCCGCAGCCGATCTCCAGAATCCGGCGCGCACCTTCGAAATCCATCTGTTCGAAAAGCCACGGGAACCATCCCTTTTTATTTTTCGAATACTGCTCATGAAGGGAAATACGGATATTCAGGTTTTCCCCGTTTTTGTACTGCTCTACCAGTGTCTTTTCCATATCGGTCAGATGAATCAGGTTCAGAATGCCGGTCCAGTCGATCTGGTTCGTCTCCTCCAGAATCTGTGTCGTATTCTGCAGCGCCTTTTCCATCTGCTCAAGATTTTCCATTTTCTTGTGTACGAGTCCGATCTGCATTTTCAATGACTTCAGAATATCCGCACTCGTATCGTGGATCGTCATGTTTCCGATCTCGTTCAGCGAAAATCCAAGATATTTCAGCGATAAAATTTTCTGCAGCTTCAGAAAATCCTCATCCGAATACATCCGATAACCGGATTCGTTGATAAAGCTCGGCTTCAGCAGCCCTTTTTTGTCGTAATAGCGAATTGTCCGAATGGTCACATGGGCCATCCGGGCAAATTCACCAGTGGTATAATATTGATCCATATCCACCACTCCTTCGCAAAAGCCGCTTTTTTTGCGGCCTCTGCATTTCATTTTTCTCTCTTACAGACGGTCTTTGTACATCTCAGCAAAGTAGTTCTGATACTCACCGCTGATGATGTGTTTCCACCAGTCTTCGTTATCCAGATACCACTGAATGGTCTGTGCAATTCCGGTATCGAAATTGTATTTCGGTTTCCATCCAAGTTCAGTCTCGATCTTGGTCGGGTCGATGGCATATCTTCTGTCATGGCCCGGGCGGTCTTTTACGTATTTGATCAGAGATTCCGGTTTGTCCAGAGCTTTCAGGATGGTCTGTACTACCTGAAGGTTCGTTCTCTCGTTGTGTCCGCCAATGTTGTAAACCTCGCCTACTTTACCTTTATGGATAATCAGGTCGATTGCTTCGCAATGGTCGGATACGTGCAGCCAGTCTCTGACATTCTCACCGTTTCCGTATACCGGAAGCTCTTCGTCTGCCAGTGCGCGGCTGATCATAAGCGGAATCAGCTTCTCCGGGAAGTGATACGGGCCGTAGTTGTTGGAGCATCTGGAAACGGTAACCGGGGTACCGAAGGTTCTGTGATAAGCCAGTACAAACAGGTCTGCGCTTGCTTTGGATGCAGAGTACGGGCTGGAGGTGTGGATCGGGGTATTCTCTGTGAAGAACAGGTCCGGGCGATCCAGCGGAAGGTCTCCGTAAACCTCATCGGTAGATACCTGATGATATCTCTTTACGCCGAATTTTCTGGAAGCATCCAGCAGTACACGGGTTCCCATTACGTTGGTCTGAACAAAGATGCCCGGATCCTCGATGGAACGGTCTACATGGCTCTCTGCTGCGAAATTGACAACAACGTCAAATTTCTCTTTTTCAAACAGATCCATGATGAAAGCTTCGTCTGCGATATCACCTTTTACAAATTTGTAGTTCGGTTTGTCCTCAACCGGTTTCAGAGTCTCCAGGTTTCCTGCATAGGTCAGCAGGTCCAGGTTTACGATCTGATAATCCGGGTATTTGTTTACCATGTGATGTACGAAGTTTCCACCGATAAATCCGGCTCCGCCTGTTACTAATACTTTCATGCTTTTTCTCCTTTTTGGTGTGTTTATCGTCTCAGTTTTATGTCAATTCAACTTGTTGTACCCTCACTATAATGGGTGACGTTGCGTCATGGTCAAGAGGAGAATGAAAAAAGTTTGTGAAAATTTTGTTTTTTCCCCTCCGAGAGTACATCTATCTTAAAATCTTTACGGCGATTCTCGTAATATACTGTTCCATTTCCTGACTGGTCAGTGCATCCACCATATATTCCTCAAAAAAACGGTCATCCAGCAAAAGCTCCTGTTCCGTGGCATACCAGAACAGCTTCCGGTACGCCGCTTCAATTCCCTGCCATGGTCCTTTATAATAATAGCAAAGATACTCTCCCTCCGGCCGAACCGTGTATCGCACTTTCGCCGGCACACGATCAAAAATCAGATAGAAATCACGGTAATCCAGAAAATTCCCCGTTTCCAGTGTTTCCCGTTTCTGAACAAACCCCACATTATACGAACTTCGATTTCCGTATTGCCCGCAGTAAGCATAAAGCTCTCCGATTTTCTGATTGACTGCCAGATTATCCGCTGACTCGCTGTGGTTTGTGACAAGATACTGCAATGGCAGGATATGGATCCCCACAGGACAGAAGGGATCTTTTTCAAATGCCTCACGACATTCCGCCGATGCCTGTGCCAGAAACCGCTTCTTTTCCCCTATCCAGTGCTGCATCCTGCGGAGCCGCTGGATTTTTTCGTGCACCACCTTCTCCTCCTGTTCCAGAAGCACTCCGAATTTTTCAGGACTTCGCTGTTCCAGATAATTTCGAATTTCTGCCAGCGGCATGCCCAGCTCCCGCAGCATTCCGATCACATCAAACGTTTCGATCTGATCCATCGCATAATACCGGTATCCGTTTGCCCCTCTTCTTTTTGGTACAAACAGACCAATCTCATCATAATGGAAGAGCGTTTCTTTTGTTGTGCCTACCAGCGCTGCAAATCGCCCCGCGCTTAAATACTCCTGTTTTCCCATTTCTGACTCCTTTTCCTGAATATGTACTCTCGGAATTTTTCCTGTTTTTCACCTTTTTTGCACTTGACTATAGGGTTACCCTATCCTTTATAATAGCAAACGATTCAAATTTTCACAAGAAATCTTTCCCATCTAAAGCGTATCTGAAAAAGGCTTTTCACATATAAAAAGGAGGTTTTTGATTATGAGTCAGTCACTCGCCAAAGATTTCAACTTCCGCTCTCTGCTGAAGTTTGCGTTTCCATCGATCATCATGATGATCTTTATGTCTCTCTACAGTATTGTGGATGGCTTTTTCATCGCGCAGTACGTGGACAGCATGGCACTTTCCGCTGCCAATATCGTCTATCCTGCCGTCAGCATCCTTCTTGCCGTCGGCATCATGTTCGGTACCGGTGGCAGCGCCGTTGTCGCTGCAAAGATCGGACAGGGAAAACAGGAGGAAGCCAACCGGAACTTTTCTGCCCTTACCCTTACCACACTGATCATCGGTGTTCTGGGCGCGGTGCTCGGCAACCTGTTTTGCCGCCAGATCTGCCGTCTGCTCGGTGCAACACCGGTGCTGATGGATTACGGTACCGCCTATCTGCGGACGATCCTTTCCTTTGCCCCGGTCTGTCTTCTCCAGGCGCTGTTCCAGTCCTTCTTCGTAACGGCAGGACGCCCGGGACTCGGACTTTCCCTTACGGTGTCTGCCGGCATTACCAACATGCTTCTGGACTATCTGTTTGTCGTTCCGCTCCGGCTTGGTGTTGCGGGAGCTGCCCTTGCCACCGGTCTTGGCCAGTGCATCCCGGCTGTTGCCGGCATTTTATACTTTACCTTTGCCCGCAAAGGCCTTCGCTTCACCCGGCCGGAATTTTCCAAAGGCCTGCTCTCCACAAGCTGCTTCAACGGTTCCTCCGAGATGGTCAGCAATCTTTCTGCAGCCGTTGTCACTTACCTTTTCAATATGCTGATGCTGAAATTTGAGGGCGAAATCGGTGTTGCCGCCATCACGGCGATTCTGTACGGACAGTTTCTCTTTGTTGCGCTGTACCTCGGCTACAGCATCGGCGTTGCACCTGTGTTCAGCTTCAACTACGGCAGCCGGAACAAACAACGGCTGATCCGGCTTTACCGCATCAGTATCCGCTTTGTTGTGGTAAGCTCTGTGATTATTGCACTTGTGGCCGCCTTCGGCTCTCCGGTCATTTCCGCCGTTTTCATGCAGAAAGGCACGTACGGCTTTGAACTGACCCGCCACGGCGGATATCTGTTCTCCATCGCTTACCTGTTCTGCGGTACGAATATCGTCGCCTCCGGCATTTTTACGGCACTGTCAGACGGAAAGACCTCTGCTTTGATTTCCTTTTTGCGCACCTTCGTCTTTATCGTTCTCTCCGCGCTGCTTCTGCCGCTCGCACTTGGCACCAACGGTGTGTGGCTGTCGATTCCGGTCGCCGAATTTCTGACACTGTTCATCTCCGTGCCGAAGCTGTCCCGCTATTTCAGGGATCCAAAAGTCGCACCGGAGACACAAACGAGTCCCAACTGATCTTACCGACTTCGCTGATTCTCAAAACCCCGCACAGGGATCCGTTGTTTTCACCGGATCCGCTGTGCGGGGTTTCTCTTTTACTACCACTTTTTCCCCGGGCAGTCCCGCAGTGCAATCGCTGCCCGCATCTCCACGTAGCAGCCGCACATGCGGCACATGCCGGACAGCAGCTTTTCACACTCCTTACAGATCGAAAGCCGCCGCTCGTATTCCTCCTCCGGCGCTTTATCGTCCGCCGGAATTCTTGCAATATACTCGTACATATTCTGAAAAAAGCCTGCCTCGTCCATCTCACGAAGCAGGCATTTTTTACAGATTCTGGTATTTCCGTCCATTTAAATCCTCCGTAACCGAATCTTTTTCATCCAAAATATCTTCTGGTTTTTATGGTTTCCCTATTTTACTGCGATATGAAGTACACTGCACGCAGGAATGGTAAAGGAAATCCCCTCTTTGGTTGCCTGCACACCGTCAAAGGCCTGGACGCCAACCGTCTCCGGTGCTTCAAAGGTGTTTTTATCCTGCATATGGCCGGTTACGATCTCGGCTTTGATCTCGCCGGCTTTTTTTCCAAGAAGTACTGCTTCTACCAGATATGCTTTCTCCAGATCCACGTTCGTCATCGTGATATGAAGTACGCCGTCTGTATCTGCCGAAACAGACTCCGTCAGATTCGGAACCATGTATTCGTCTTCCAGACCAACCTGCTCCGTTTCCAGAGAGCTTGCCACCAGATCATTTTCCTGATGTACCTGATACAGATCGAAAACATGATAGGTCGGAGTTTTGACCATCTTCTCACCCTCTGTCAGGATCATCGACTGCAGAACATTGACCATCTGTGCGATGTTTGCCATCTTGACGCGGTCGCTGTGTTTGTTGAAGAGATTCAGGTTGATACCTGCGACCAGTGCATCGCGCATGGTATTCTGCTGATACAGAAATTCCGGATTCGTTCCCGGCTCTACATCGTACCAGGTACCCCATTCATCCACGATCATGCCGACCTGTTTGTCCGGATCGTACTGATCCATAATGGCGCTGTGACGGCGGATCAGCTCTTCCATGTACATCGTCTTTTTCATGGTCTTATACCAGTCTTTTTCCGCAAATTCCGTTGCACTGCCCTTGTGATCCCAGGTTTCCGGAACCGTGTAGTAATGAAGCGACAGGCCATCCATCATGCCATGCTGCTGTGGGGAGGTTCTGCGGAAGCATGCTTTCATCACTTCCTGCGTCCACTCATAATCATCCGTGTTGGCACCACAGGCAATTTTCCGGATTTTCCTGCTTCCATCGTAATCACGCACAAAGGTCTGATATCTGCGGTACATATTTCCGTAGAATTCCGGATTCATATTTCCGCCGCAGCCCCAGTTCTCATTGCCGACGCCGAAGAAATCGACGGTCCACGGTTTTTCGTGGCCATTTTCCGCACGAAGGTCTGCCATCGGAGATACACCGTCAAATGTCATATATTCAACCCACTCCGACATCTCCTGTACGGTACCGCTTCCCATATTTCCGTTGATATAGGTCTCACATCCGATCTGACGGCAGAGCTCAAGAAACTCGTGGGTACCGAAGCTGTTGTCCTCGACAACGCCGCCCCAGTTGGTGTTGATCATTTTTTTGCGGCTTTCTTTCGGTCCGATACCGTCTTTCCAGTGATATTCATCTGCAAAACATCCGCCCGGCCAGCGCAGTACCGGAACTTTGATATTTTTCAGTGCTTCAACAACATCGGTACGCATTCCATTCACGTTCGGAATATCGGAATTTTCTCCTACATAGAGTCCTTCATAAATACATCTTCCCAGATGCTCCGAAAACTGTCCCTGGATTTCCTTATTGATTTTTGAAAGCTTTCTGTTCGCATCAATTACTAACTTAGCCATAACTTGTCCCCTTTCGAGATCTTAAACTTGGCTTTATTATAGGAGATGTATCTCACTTGTGTCAATGAGCGTACAAGTTGTTTCCCCATGATTTTTTCAAAAAGTGCGGCCGTCTGGCTGCTGACCAAAAGGCCGCTTGTTTTATTTTTCATTCTGCATACGAAAAAACCGCCCTGGTTTTCACCAGGACGGTTACCGTCCGTGCGTTAGAGGATTCGAACCCCCGACCTTTTGGTCCGTAGCCAAACGCTCTATCCAGCTGAGCTAAACGCACATTTCTTTGTCGCTTTGGAACTCTTTGTTTATCACTCGTTCCCGCTGACATCATGTATATTACACTATCCTAAGAGAAAAGTCAACACCTTTTTGAAAAAAAATTTAAAATTTTTTCGAATAACAGTTTTTCGTGAAAATAAGGGCTTTTTCCCCTATTTCACGGTCCGCACCAGATAGCCTTTCTTTCGCAGTTCCTCTTCAATCAGATCCAGTGTCTGCGCAGAGTCTGCCGATACGGTATGAAAATGTTCCCCTGATGTGATATTCTTCAGCGGCCGTGATTTTCCCTGCCGGATTTCTTCCATAAACAGTGCCACCTTATTTCGTGAACTGATATTCAGTTCCGCCCGCAGTTCTCCGTAAACCTCGTGACGCACAATCACATCCAGCACAACGCCGCCGAAATCCACAATTGTATTCAGCTCGTCCTGCATCTGCTCATCCGTGTGATTCACCTCGAAGACCCGCGTCTCTCTCTCCGGGCTGCTGCAGATGTAGCCGCGGTTTGTCGCAATCACATCGTATCCGGCAGCGCGGATCAGGGCAATATCCTGGACAATCACCTGGCGGCTGACTTCACAGATCTTCGCCAGCGTTGCACCGGAAACCGGCGTCTTACTGTTTGTTATTCTTCGAAGAATCTCTTCTCTTCGTTCCTTTCCACTCATCATAAAACAAAACCTCGCATTTCGTACACTTCCCTTATCTTATCACACTTTCCGCCGTTTCTACAATAGCAGGAAATCATTTTCCAAAAGCTTTGTCAAGGACTAAAACTTTATGAAATTTTCCGGGCTCTCGTATATTCGCCCCGCCAACTGCCAATCATGAACGTATAACAGTAACGAACGGTAACCATACGTTCCATGTTTCAGGAGGATGCATACCATGGCGATCAATAAAGTTGAACTGTGCGGAGTCAATACATCACGCCTTCCCGTACTGAATGCCGAAGAAAAGGAGACTCTGCTAAAAAAGGCCCGCGAAGGAGATGCTGATGCCCGCGAACGCTACATTCAGGGCAATCTGCGCCTTGTCCTAAGCGTGATCAAGCGCTTCTCCAACAGCAGTGAAAACGCCGACGATCTCTTTCAGATCGGCTGTATCGGCCTGATTAAGGCGATTGATAACTTCGACACGACCTTAAACGTCCGTTTCTCCACCTACGCCGTGCCGATGATCATCGGTGAAATCCGGCGGTATCTGCGTGACAACAATGCGATCCGCGTCAGCCGTTCCCTCAGGGATACTGCCTACCGCGCCATCTGCGCCCGCGAACTCTATCTCAAACAGAACCAGAAAGAGCCTTCGATCGAGGAAATCGCCGCTGAAATCGGCATCGGAAAAGAGGATATCGTCTATGCCCTCGACGCAATCCAAAACCCGATGAGTCTGTATGAGCCCGTCTACACGGAAGGCGGCGATACCCTGTATGTCATGGATCAGTTAAGTGATAAGAAAAATAAAGAAGAAAACTGGGTGCAGAACCTCGCCCTGCAGGACGCGGTCGCCCGTCTCAATGAGCGCGAACGCCAGATCATCCGCATGCGTTTCTATGAGGGGCAGACCCAGATGGAGGTTGCCCGGGAAATCGGCATCTCGCAGGCGCAGGTCAGCCGGCTGGAAAAGTCCGCCCTGCGCTCTATGCGGAATTATCTCTCCGACGAGCGGTAACGCCCGCCGTTCACCGAATTTCTGCAAACTGCAGCTGGTAATCCGACGGCGGCATCTTTGATACTTGGAAGTCTGTCAAAGATCTCGTGGCACAGCAGGAAAAACTGCATCCGTACAACGGCGGCGGCTGCTTCAACGATATGGACATGCTGATCGTCGGCATGCACGGAAAAGGAAATGTTGGACTGGCCGGCTGCAGCGATGTCCAGTATCAGACACACTATGCACTGTGGGCATTCCTTGGCTCCCCGCTGATGATCGGCTGCGACATCCGCGAGATGAGCGACGAAACCCGCCGCATTCTCATGAATGACGAAATGATCCGCATCAACCAGGATCCGCTCTGCCGTCAGCCGTATAAAGTGAAAAACCATGCATGGAATGACAACGTTCTGATTTATGTTAAAGCGCTCGCAAACGGAGATCTTGCTATCGGCATGTTCAATCTCAGTGATGAAAAATCGCGTGCAGCCATGAATCTGGATGAGATCGGTCTTCCGTTCTCCACTAGCCGTACTCTGGAACTTACTGAGGTCTGGACCGGCGAGAATCTGCGTGCAAACAATGCCTCCCTTGTCACAGAGCTCGAGCCGTTTGCATCAAAAGTATACCGTGCAAAGGTCGTAAAACTCTGATGGCACGCTGTATGCAGTGCGGCAAAGAACTCACGCATAACGAGATCGGCGCCCACCGCAAATTTATCAACCGCGGCGCGGAACAGTTTTTCTGCAAGCAGTGTCTTGCCGAGCATCTCGGTGTAACGCCGGAGCTCATTGACGAAAAAATCGAACAGTTCAAGCGGCAGGGATGTACCTTGTTTGTATAAGGCCGCTGTATGTAACGCACAGAGCCAGATTTCCATGTATCAGAAATCCGGCTCTGTGTTATTTTTATGTTTTATGAAGGGTTCCGTCCGGCATCAGCTCCACGCAGACAATCTCGGGAATATTGTTGAACCGCGGAACCAATTCCGTATTTCCAAGTCCGGACGACAGTACCAGATGCCGTTTTCCATCCTCCGAGTCAAAAATCCCCTTCAGCTGTCCCGGAAACCATCCCATGTCCGGCGCATAAACACCGCCGATGCCAGGCAGAATGACCTGGCCGCCGTGAAGATGGCCGGAAAATACGCAGTCAATGTCCCACTCTTCCAAAGCGTCATTTCTCAGCCAGGCGATTGGGAGATGGCTGAGCAGGATTTTGTAACGGTCGGTGTTCTCAAAATCCCATAAGAACTTACACTCTCCTGGATCCGCTTCGCCAGTTTCCAGATATTTGCCCGGGAGACAGTAACCGTAAATGCCGCCGATACGGAGGGGCTGGCTGTTGATGGTGATATCTTTATATTCATAGTTCAGGACGGTGGCACCGGCGGATTCGTAGAGAGCGGTAATGTCTGTACCGTAGTTCTGCTCGTATTCCAGTTCATGGTTGCCGAGGGAGACGTATGTTGGGGCGATAGCAGATAATTCTGACAGCAGTGATGCAGCAATGTTGTCAACCTGCTGATTGGCATTTAGAAGATCACCTGTAATCAATATAAGATCTGGTGACTTCATTGCTGCTTTAGAAATCAGATGTTTATTATCCGAACCAAAGATGCTGTTATGGAGATCCGTTATTTGTATCAGACAAATTTCTTCCGAAATTTTCTTCGACTGCAGTATATATGTTATGCTGCTTAGATTATATTTCGATTTTACAGCACTTTTTCCTGCTATGCACAGAAGTATAACAACCAATGTGCCCACTACCCTACGCAGCTTGTGCCCGTTTTTACATCGTTTTCTCATTCTATTTCTAACCATCTTATATTTTAGATCGAATCATTCTCAGCAGACTCTGCCATTGTCTTCTCACTCTAAAAAGGTTGACTTTTTCAGGATATGCTAACACATAAAAATCATAATTGTTTCTAAAACCTACAATTCCCTCTTTTTCTGCCTGTTCCAGTGTTTCTCTATACTGTTGTTGAAATTTTTCTCCCCGTTCTTTATCAAAATCTTCTTTCCGTTTTTGGCACTTTATCAAATCCCACTGCGCTGAATTCAGCAGTTTTAACAGTGCCGACTGATAAAGTTCTTTACACCTTTTTTTCTTAAAAAATTCTATTCTTTCTTCCTGTGCATCATATTCGTCAAATCTTTTATTGAGCGTTAAATTTTTTGTTATTCCACACGGATTTGTAAAATAGAAATAAAATACAATATCTGTTACTGCTATTCTCTCACATCTATAATACAATTGATACGTAATATATTCATCTTCAAACAATCTCCCTTGTGGAAAACGGATTCCATTAAATATTGTTTTCTTAAATAATTTTCCACAACAGGATACATATTTTTCCACGTTTTGACCACAAAAAAGTTTGCTTTCTATTTCCAGCCCCGACTGGATTTCCACACAATTCTTCATTTGTAACTCAGCGCATGTATCTACTTCTTCTATCTCAGCAAAACGTTTTAATCCGCAGATAAAGATATCCGCGTTTTCCTCTTTCAAAACTTTCAGCTCTGTTTCAAGCATTTTACTATGCACCACATCATCCGCATCAATAAACATTACGTATTCCCCTGATGCAATTTCTAAGCCCGCATTTCTAGCAGAAGAAAGCCCCCCGTTTTCTTTATGAATCACCGTTATTGTCTTCTGTTTTTCAGCATATTCATCACATATCTCGGCCGAACCGTCTGTTGAACCATCATCCACTAAAATAATTTCATATTCCTGACAACTCTGTGCCAGCACACTGTCGATACACCGTTTTAAATAGCTTTTCCCTTGATAAACCGGAATTATAATACTAACCGTTATCATATCTGATCCATCCTTTTATTTTCAAGTAGATTTTTTCTCCCAAAAGCTTTTTAATCATACGATTCGGAAGATATTTCCAATCATTTTTCTTTTCCTCTAACAATGCCTGACGATGTTTTTTATGATACTCTTTTTCTGCTCTTTCCATCCAGCTTGCATGAAACCAATGAACCGAAATTGTTTTTTTTGATTTTCTTCTATATCCTGTTTCAAAATCAATGGGGCACATACAAATGGATGGTAAAATCATAATATTTCCCTCTAAAATCTGCTGCTTATCCTTTTGTTCCAGTCCGTGTTTCAAAAAGATTTCTGTATTGATAACCGGGCATGTCTTCTTATTTTCTGATCCGTCCTCTAAAATAAACGGGATCGTTTGATACATCTCCATCATTTCGTACAACAAACCACATCCCCGTTCAGCGCCAAATCCAAGCCCCGTAGAAATATATTTTTTATTTTCAAATCCAAAAAAAGCACTGTATTTTAGCAGAAAATCAATCTTTTTCACTAATTCTACATCCGTATCAAAATATATCCCTCCATATTCATACACAACCCGGAGTCTTACATAATCTGTAACAAATGCCCACTTTTTCCTATGATATGCGTCAATTACATACTGCGGGCATTCTTTTATATTAAAATTTTTTTCATTCCATTCTACAATAAGATAGTCTGGACAGAACTTTTGCCAGCTTTGCATGCATCGCCTGACCGAATCTGGAATTGGCTTTCCCCCAAACCAGCAATAATGTATTTTTTTAGGAATCATTTCTTTCCCCCACGCATTTCAAATCGTCTAATCGGATTTTTCCCCAGGCATTTACGTTCCAGTTAATCTTTAAAGCATGTTTACTATCCTGAACTTCAAATGTAAATGCCGGAAATACTGCATCCAAGTCATCGTAAGTTCCCATTTCGTTTACATTATAAATCACCAGCAATACAAAATATTTTCCCGGTACAAGTCCACGCAGCAGCAATTCCATTTCCAATATTTTGCTTCTTCCTGCCGAAAAGGATGTAAATTCCTGCAAAATTCCCGCTGCAACAGATCCTCCATCTGCTGATCTTATTTCTGCCCTCACGGATAGATTTGAAATATTTGTTTTGGCCTCAACCGACAAATCAAATTTCAGCTTTTCCTCAAATTCATATACCGGTACCTGTTTGTCCAAAAGATGCACATGTGTCATTTTCGCCTTAATAACTGGCGGCAGATGTGCCATTCTCTTATTTCTCAGATCAATATCTACACTTCCGTTTTTAACAGCTGTATCCATATACAAATCAATTGCTCTTTCTACCCCGCCGTCAAATATCAGTTCGCCGTGATCCAGTACAAGGCAGCGGGTGCAAAGCTGACGAATGGTATTCATATTATGACTCACATAAAGAATCGTTTTTTCTTCTGAATTTGCCGCCTTTCCCATCCGTCCAAGACACTTCTGCTGGAATTTCATATCTCCGACAGCCAGAACCTCATCCATAATCATAATTTCACTATCCAGATGAGCTGCCACAGAAAATGCAAGTTTAACATACATCCCACTGGAATATCGTTTTACAGGCGTATCGATAAACTCTCCACATTCGGAAAATGCAATAATCTGATCCAGTTTTTCTCCGATTTCTGCACGGCTCATCCCCAATATTGCCCCATTCATATAAATGTTTTCACGTCCCGTTAATTCCGGATGAAATCCCGTTCCTACTTCAAGCATAGATGCCACACGGCCATTCATTCCAATGCTTCCTTTTGTTGGTGCCGTTACTCTTGACAGCAGCTTCAGCAATGTCGATTTTCCTGCTCCATTGTGTCCGATAATCCCTACTGCTTCTCCTTTTTCTACCTCAAATGAAATATCCTTCAGCGCCATAAAACGTTTTCCATACTCTGGCGTTTTCTGGCCTATTTTCAGTGTCGGATCTTCTTTTTTTCTTATTTTTGCATGGAATCGTTCCAGATCTTCCCGTAATGTTGTTCCCCCGATTGCACCCAGTCTATATTCTTTTGATACATGATCTATTTTGACCATAATCTGTTTTTCTGCCATCCTGTTCTCCTTAAATGGTATCCATAAATGTTCTTTCCACTTTATTGAATAACACAATTCCAAGTACAAATAAGATCATTGTGCTTCCCCACCCCATTCCATAGTATCCTGCATGAAAATATCCTGTTCCGAAAAAAATATAGCGGAATGAAGTGATGATCGGTGTCATTGGATTCAGCATATAAATCTTCATATATTTTTCAGGTACAAGCCGCAATCCATATGCAACTGGCGTTCCATACTGCCATAATTGTAATCCAAAACCTATCAGCATCGCCAAATCACGATATTTTGTTGTAAGCGCTGAAACAATAATTCCAACTCCCATCGCCAGCATCATCATCTGAATGATCAATATTGGAAATAGAAAGAGATACCCGGACAATCGAATTTCCATTTTCCCTTTCCATATAAAATACAGCAAAAAGATCAAAAACATGGCAAATTGAATACCGAAGGAAATCAAATTAGATATGGTTGACGCCGCCGGAGATACCAGCCTTGGAAAATATACCTTTCCCATAATAGAACTGTTTGTTATAAATGTGTTTGCCGTACTGCTGACCGTCGATGAAAAATAGCTCCAGCAGATCGTGCCTGCCATATAGAACAGAAATGCCGGAATTACGGTTTCTTCTGTTGCTTTCACATCCAGCGTAGTCAGGTTTGCCAGTGAACCAAAAATCACAGTGAACACTATGGTTGTTAACAGGGGCTGTATCACCGCCCACAAAGGCCCTAAAATTGTCTGTTTATATTTCGAAATAAAATCTCTTCTCACAAATAAAAAAATCAGGTCTCTATACTCATATGTTTCCTTTAAATGAAGATTGATCCATTTTGAATTTGCTGTAATAACTGTTTTAAATTGTTGTTCCATCTTTTTCTCTCTAACCTTAAACTTTGATTTTTCTTATAAATATTTTGATTCTTTTCGGTATCATGGAACGAAGTTTTCTCACAAACAGAATTCTGTTTCTTCGTTTCTGATACCATCGTTCCACACATGCATAGTTCTGTTTTTGCAGTTTCATTACTTTCTCCCGCTGCCGTTTCAGTGCAGACGGCTGTACCAGCTGTGCATTATATTTTGCTGCCCGCTGATAAGATGACGGATATTTTATAATGTTACTTCCATATTTCGCAAGCATAGTCCTTCCCTGCTCATTATTCACAATCAGACAGGAGACTCCTTTTTCTTTCTCTATTTCACCTCCATATTTTTTCAAATATTCCGAGTGCACCAGCTCTATCCCCCAATAATCTCCTATGGTAATATCACCCTGACGATATTCTGATGCAAACGGACAAAAATAGCAGCTTTTCCGGTATGTGTATCCATTTAAAAACATTTGATAATAGGAGCTTTCTTCCGGTTCAAAATATCTTTCTTTCTGACTTCCATCCCTGTTCTCCAATATCATTTTTCCGTATAACTTCCACCCGCTGCTTTTATCTCGAAAATAAAATCCTGCTATTTTTTTTCCTTCTTTCGATTCTATGTATCCTAAATAATTCTGGAATAATTTTGCGCTCGGTACACCATGACATATAATTTCTATTGTATATAAATTTGCATACGTTCTCTGAAGGTATCCTCTCAGTCCTGCTATCTGACAAGGCGTTCCGCTAAACAACACAGTCTCGTTATGTTCCAGATGCCGCTTAATTTCAACATATACATTTTCCAAATTGCTTTGTACATATTTTGAACCCTTTAATTTACAAAGTTCCTCTATCTTATCTATCCCGATATGTTTTATTACTAAGTTTTGGTTTTCATAAAGCATAGCACATCCATAGACAATTCCTTTTCTTTTTAACACTTCCTGCGCCAGCACGGTAAAGATTCCCCCCGAAGCACTTTCTTCCAGATCAGCGTCCTTTGCCTGTGCCGCATACGTTTCTTTTCGTGATTGCTCTTTTTTCTCAAAACTGCAGACTTTTAAACATTTTCCGCACTCCGTACACTTCGATTCATCTATTTTAGGATAATCAAAACCATTTTCATCCTCTTCCATGTAAATCGCATGTCTGGGGCAGCATTTGCTGCAGGCTCCACATCCACAGCAATTTGTCTCATTCTTTTCGGAAATTATATTTCTCATTTACCCTTTTCCCTATTCTAATGCTTCTTTTATTGCTTCAAGCTTTCGATACTGATATCTTGTGTCCGGTTCCAGAAAAGCACCTTCTCCCCATTCATTCCATGCATTAATAAATATTACCGGCTTTTCCTCTTTCCGTGCTCTTTGTACCAGTATTTTCATATATTCAGCAAACTTTTCTACGGAAAATCCACTGACCATAACTCCATGTTTATTTCTTGGCGTATTATCCCAATCCACAAAACACCCCGGCCAAAAATTTTTCTTCCATTTCGCATTTAAAATCAAATCCCATATCTCATCGTAAAAATACATTCCCAGACTCTGCTCTTTCTTCCAATCCATTCTTCCTTTCTTCTTTCGACATTTTCGATAAAACGACACCATTTCCTCTCCACAAAATTTTCTGATCAAAGAAATTTTTCTGCTTGTTCCAGGTAGCTCCTGGCTTTCGATATTTCGTGAATATACAGGCTCAAATTCAATTTGATAATCAAAAATATCGTTTCTGTAATACATATCTGAATAATACGCCGGAAATTGAAAGGCCAGACATAAATCCGGAAAACCTTCTTCTTTTGCTCTTCTTCTAAAATACGATGCCATCTTATAAATATCGATCATTTGTTCCGGCTTATAAACAACGAGCAATGGGCACCCATCTACTGTTATATATCGTTCATCTTGAAAAAAATTCAGCAGATACTGAAAGTGCCGTTCCCACTCTTCTTTTCCGCCATAATCCTGCTCCATGATGATTTCCTGATCTCCACCATCCCAGTTCTTACTCCAGTTTTCATTGGCCCAGCAAAAGCAAAATGGGATCTCTATTTTTTTGTTTTTCAGCATTTGTTCCGCCGGTTTTTCCAACAACTTCTCACCATGTTTAAACCAATAATGATAATAGCAAAATCCGAAAATCCCATATTTTTTTGCCAGATTACTCTGCCAGATCTTTACCTGATCATCCATTAAATCATAATAGTTAAGGTCCAGTGGGATTTTGGGCTGATCATGCCCGGAAAATAATGCTTGTGCTTTTCGTACATTTGTCCATTCGGTAAACCCCTCACCCCAGCATTGGTCATTTAATGGTATTGCATGAAACTGAGGCAGGTAAAATGCAATCAGCTTAACTCCTTTTCCATCTTTAATTTCTGCCATTTTTCTTCCCCTCACCTTCTGTTTTTTCCATGATTTTTTCAAAACATTCCAAAAGACATCTCAAACGAGTTTCAAACTGAAAGCTCACATCGCTTTTCTTCTGAATCTCAGCAATTTTTTTGAGTCTCTGATATCTTAATGCACGAAATTTATAAAATTGATATATGCCTTCTCTCCCATATCGTTTCCAGAAATACGTCATCGTTCCATTTATTCGAAGTTTAAATTGTTTTTCATTAAAATCATGCTGTTTATCTAAGGTTGCTCCCTCCAGGTGAATAATTTTTGCCTGTGGTATATTATAAATTTTTTTACCTCTTTTTTTAATTCTCCAGGACAGTTCTTCCTCCTCGGCATACATAAAAAAATCCTCATCAAATCCTTTTAATTGTTCAAAGAATTTTTTCTTCATCATCATGTCTGCCCCAAATATATAGGCAGCTTCTATCTTTTGATTGGTATCATTAAAATCTTTTCTTCGTATCTGCAATGCAGGATGTTTTCTGTATAATTTTTGTTTTGCTTTTGACAGCATCAAATACCGCCAGGATGCATATCTCTTTTCCGTACACAAATCATCAAACTTTAAGCAAAAAGACGGACACGGCATTCTCTCTGGTGTATACAAATTTCCGCCTATACATCCCATATCTGGATTGTTTTTCATCTCTTCCCATAAAATTTTTACTGCATTATTCATCAAAACTGTGTCCGGATTAAGAAAGAATACATAATCCCCCGCTGCGTATTTTGTTCCCAGATTGTTCGCTTTTCCAAATCCAAGATTTGTTTTTGCATCTATCATCTTAACTCTGTTTTCAAATTTCTCCTGTAATCTTTCTGCTTCTTTGTTCTTTGATGCATTATCCACGATAACAATTTCAAATTCTACATCCGCAGTTTGTTGAAATATTGAATTGACACAATCGATTGTTAAGTCTATGGAATTGTAATTAACAATAATAATTGAAACATCCATACGCTATCCTTTCCCTTTTATTTTTTCTTTTATGCTCTCATACCTCTCTTTTCCTAAAATACTTCTGCATATTCTGTTCGGCAGATGAATCATACAGTCCATATTTCTTAGATATTTTCTTTTTTTCTTTTCTTTTTCTGTAAGCCATGATGCTTCAAAATGATGAATCGAATATGTATTATCTGTCAATTCACACTTATGACTTTTCCAATTGATCGGGCAGAAATACTCTGCTGGATAAATATGAAACTTACAAATTTCCTGTTCCACATTTTCTTTCTTCATTCCCAGTTTTACCAGTGCCGCTGTGTTATAATAAGGACACGTTTTTAAATTTTCTTTTTCCTGCTCAACAAAATCAATCTCTTTATAAATGTCCAGCATTGCCTTCACGACCGGATGAAAAGCAGATGCACCAAACCCCTGTCCCGTATTCACATAAACTTCATCACCTTCTTCGTCCGCTTTCTTCTCAAATCCGATATAGCCATCTGTCTCTAACAAATCATCCAGTGATCGAATTAGTTCGACATCCGTATCCAGATAGATTCCTCCATACTGATAAATAATATCCAGTCTGGCATAATCGGATACAAATCCCCAGCGTTTTGCCTGATACGCCTGCTCCATATATTTATTTTTATGAACATCATAATTATTGCTGTTCCATTCCATAATTTCATAACCCGGACAATATTTCTGCCAGCTCTTGATACATTGGATCACCAGCAATGGTTTTTCGTTTTCCCCAAACCAACAATAATGAATTTTTTTCGGTATCATATAAACTCCTGGCAATAAATAGAATATTTTTTATAATCTTTATTTAAAATTGCTTTTGCAAGAAAATAATATCTGTCCTTTTTCTTCAGATACTC
Source organism: Fusicatenibacter sp. (assembly GCF_977045365.1). Lineage (NCBI taxonomy): Bacteria > Bacillati > Bacillota > Clostridia > Lachnospirales > Lachnospiraceae > Fusicatenibacter > Fusicatenibacter sp. The sequence continues at coordinate 22,871 of NZ_CDRRUH010000001.1, read as the reverse complement.
TTTAAAGTTGGTACAGACAAATTCACATTCCCCTGCAAATACAGCCTTTTTTATTTTTTCCGGCAGCATAACAATCCTCCGGCAGGTAAATACAATCTGTCTCATTACCCTTTGATAATTCTCGTAGTCAAAAGGAATCTCCATTTTCTTTTGAATCTCAGCCATTAACAGCATAATCCAATAAGAATCTACTCTTTTTGGATTTTCATCATGCTTCTGTGTAATACTCTCTCCATGAATTCGATATGCATACACTACATCAGACAAACAATCCACTTTATTCGCCATTGGAAAAATCACAGCTCCGATAATTGCATCCTCATACCAATAGCCCTCCGGAAATTTCAATCCTTCCCACAGTTTTGCTTTCATCACCTTTAAACAGGGGCCTCCCCAATATTGATTTCTTTCTTTTGGCAAATGTTCTTTTTTTATCATTCCAAGAAAACCATTTTTATCAAAGCGATAGCCATTTCCCTCTACAATATCCGCATCTTCCAGATACGCTTTTGACAGCAAACACTCTATTGCATTCGGTAATAAAACATCATCCGAATCAACAAACATAATGTATTTGCTTTTTACTCTTTCAAGTCCTGCATTTCTTGCACCCGAATACCCTTTATTCTCCTGCCGAATAACTTCTACACATGGATTTTTTATGTATTGATTTAAAATTTGCCCGCTTCGATCCGTCGATCCATCGTCAATTGCAATTATCTGAAAGGAATATTTTGTTTTTTGCAGGACGATCGACTCCATACATTCCTTCAGCCAGTTTTCCGAGTTATATACAGGCACTATAATCGTGAGATCATATCGAATCTCTCTGCTCCTGTTTTCAGAAAATACATCCGGCGACACGGGCGGTGCAACATCCATCAGTATTCTCTTCGCATCCTGTGAAGAAAGTGTAATCTTTTCTTCCCGTATTTCATAAGCAATCCATGCCGCTATTCTTTTAAAAAGCATTTTCAACCTCCCTTTAAATCAAGCTGAATATCCACCACCAGTTTTTCTTTATCATATACAACAATATTTTTTGTTTTTCGGGCACATCAAGTTCCTGTATTTTTAATGGACATTTTCTCACTACAGGATCATTCAGTAGTCTCCTACAATACACTTTTCTCTCACTCCTGTCTGTCATTTTACCTCTTTCCTTCAGTCCCACTAATATAACAAACCATGTCAGCCAGTTCAATTGCTGCTCAAAACAATACTCTTTTCTATTTTTGAATTCTATCTCTGCATGTTCTATTATTTTCTTACACGATTCCCATCTTCCCTCTCGAAATGATTTCGAAATAGAATCTGGATTATACCAGTAATGATAAATTCCGGCTTCTTCTTTATAGTAAAATTTTTGTGTACATAAAATCACTTTTGCACTGAAAAGGATGTCTTCACTAAACTTAATCTCTTCGAAAAAAAATATCTGATTTTTCTTCAAAAAATCCGTTCTATACAATGCTCCCCATGCCCCAACAACAGGTCCCAAAGTTAATTGACTCGTAGCCAGCAGTCTTGGATATATTTCTTGTAAAATTCTCTTTCTATCATAAATTCCTCCCTGCATTTCTCTTACTGTTTCCACTCGACATGGAACATTTCTTTCCATCCCTGGCCATTCTGTCCGAAATGCTCTATATCTGACGAAATCTACCTGATATTTCTGCGCCAGCTCATAGAGCTGCTGCAGTCCGTCTTTTTCCAGCCAGTCATCACTGTCCAAAAAGAAAATATATTTTCCAGTTGCCACTGTTATTCCCCTGTTTCTTGCAGACGCAAGTCCTCCATTTTTTTTATGAATCACTCGCACTCTTCTATCTTTTTCCGCATATTGATCGCATAAAACCGGACTCTGGTCCGGTGATCCATCATCAATCAATATGATTTCTATATTTTCTACCGTTTGATTCCGCACGCTGTTTACACAACGTTCTATGTAGGCTTCGACGTTATAAACGGGGATAACAACAGATATTACCGGCCTATTCATTTTTCTTTTCTCCTGTTATTTTCGCTAAATATTCTTCTGCTTCTTTCCTCTCTTTCTGCAGGATGGACTCGATCCTTTGCCAGTTTATCTTTTTTGCTGTCTGCAGTTTTTTCACATGATCCATCTTCCTGTCCTCCACTCCAAATACTTTCAATAAATCATTCATCCGCGTATTGATACGTTCTTTTCTTTCGATCACAAAAAATTCTTTATGGAAAATTAATGCAAACGCTGTTGCATGAAATGAATTAGAAACTACAGCTTCCGCATTTAAAATTAAATTTACAAATTCCAACGGCCCAATATCTGCATATACTTTGTCACAGATTTCTGTTTTAAAAACCGACCAGATCTCTGTTTTTGTTTTTTTAGAAATTTTTTCCGCAATTTCCTCAGCCACGCAGTTTTTATCAAAATCATAAAGCAGCACATACTTTTTATTCGTCTCTGTTTCCGGCAATATTTTTTTCCACTGACACTGTTTCAGCAAAAAAACAGGATCACAATTTCTTTGAGACTGAAGTCCCATTTGCTTCACCAATGCAGCTCCTGTCTGCTCTCTGACCGAAACAGCATCAAAGGATTTAAGCCATTCCTTCATACGCTGTCGGTCTTTTTCTTTTAACTCATCAACTGCAAAACTCGCCGCATACGATGCCTTTCTTCCCTTTTCCGTAAATTGCAGAAAGAATGCAGGATCTTTTCCATTTGGAAAGATTGGATTCCATATCTGATCGCTCCCTGCCAGATACAGGTCTGCTTCTTCTATATTTTTTAGTTCTTCACACGTTCTATATGTTGTATCTGTCAGTTCTAACACATTTTTCCGGAAAGCATCAAATCTATATTTTCTTTTACTGAATAATTTTTTTATTCTTCCTGGCATCTTCACCAGCAAATAAATCTCTCGAATTCCTGCCCTGTCATATTCTGGATTATTTACCGCTTTCAGACTATAATGCCTGCTTAGGTAGTCCGGCTTATAGTCAATAATTTTCACCTCATGACCGCAGTCTTTCAAATATTGCATTAATGCATATGCCTGTAAGCTTGCGCCTGCATTATATACATCATGGCAAGTGATAATTCGTATTGTCATTTCTATCCTCTGCAAATACACTCTATTTTGTTGATTTCCTGCCTGTTAGAATAATCCTTTTTCCTGCACTCCTGCACCAGCTTTTCAAGCCGTTTCGGTTCCCGTAATATTTCACTGATTTTTTCTCCACACGCTCTGTTTTCCAGCGGCACTATGATTCCATCTATTCCGTTTCTCAGCTGACTTTCTGCTGTTGGATATCCCGTAATAATCACCGGTTTTCCAAGCATTTGAGCTTCCCTTACAGCTACACAATTCCCCTCATATCTTGATGGCTGCACATAAACATCACACGCCCTGATATATGGATATGGATTCTCTTTTTTCCCCAGAATTTTTACATATTGTTTCATTCCCATCTCACATATTCTTTTACGGATTTGCTTTTCATTTTTTCCAAAACCAATTAAATACCAGGTTACTTCCAATCCATTCTGCCTGATTTGCCGACAGATATCCGGCACATTATCAAAATTTTTAGCATAGCAGAACCTGCCAATTGACAATATTTTTATCCCCGATGCATTCATTTCTTTTTCCACTGAAAAACTTTCTGCCTGTCTTTTGATGAGCTGTTCCGGCAAAATATTTTTTATCAATATAATTCTATTTTTTAATGTAGGAAATTTCTTCAAAAATTCTTTTGTAACTGCCTCTGAGATAGATGCGATATAATCATATGCCTTCCACATTTTTGTTTCGGATAAAATATCAATCTGCACCTGGGAATAGTCCGTATGGATCCATGCGATCTTTTTCTTAGCATTTACTTTCTTCGTCACAATATAATGTGGTGTCAGAAAACTTACCGCCAGATCATACTCCTTTTGGGGTTGTATTCGCGGCATAAAAGGACTGGTATATTTATGGCTATATTCTAAATTCACATCACTGTCTCGGTAATTATGCTTATGATCATAAATCGCTGCCGCTGTTTTTCCATATAGCCTTGCCATTGTTAATAAAACATGTCCCTCTTTTAAAGTTGCCTTCATTGGGTGCGCCAAAACTGTATACGCAGCTTTTTGCGGAAGCAGATGGACTTTATCCGGAATCGCATCCATTAATTCTCCTTCCTGACGAAGCAAAAAAAGATCTATTTCCCATTTGCTTTCATCCAGTGCTTCTAAAAATCCTATCAGACTTCTTTCCGCACCACCCAATTCCAACGCATGTGATACAAGTAACATTGTTCTCTTCATATTCGAAACCTCTTAAATACATCTACTCCCCAAATCCTATGAATCGGTCTTGTTATCTTCCCTCGCAATTTTTGTGTCCTGTTCATCCAGGATGCCGCATACCAGTGAATAGAAAACGTATCTGCTGTTTTTTCCAGCTTTCCCGTTGCACTGTCATATGGATTCAAAACATTCACCGGATATACTGCCGCTTCCCATATTTTTTGTTTCTGCCCATTCTGTTTTAAGCCTAATGCTGTCAATGCTTTTGTATTCAGTTCCGGACACATTTTTACTCCATTTTTTCCATCCAGCAGTGCATCATATTCTTTCAGCATCGCCTGAATTACTGTTCCATGCGCAATGGACCCAAAGCCCAGTCCCGTATTTACATACCGCTTATTTTCAAATCCGAAATATGCATCTTCCTGCAATAGCTTTTCCAGTGGCCGAATCACTTCCACGTCTGTATCCAAATAGATGCCTCCATATTTTTCCACCGCCCAAAGTCTGACATAATCGCTTAAATATGCATACTTTTTTTCTGCATAGCACATTCGTGTATATCCATTCATGTCTATATCAAAATTTTCTTCATTCCATTCGATCATTTCATAGTCCGGGCAATACTGATGCCAGCTTTCTATGCACTTTAAAGCTAATCGGGATTTCTTCCCTTTCCCAAACCAACAATAATGTATTTTCTTCGGTATCATGTATCCATCCCTTTCTATCGCATCTTTTATTCACTGGTTCTCATTCTTGCATTGCTTTCTAATTTTCTTTTATGAAAATAGTCATAGACTTTCTCTGGCAAAATTCCCACAAGAATTGGCCGCATCGCATATAGGTATCCGCTTATCGGCAGCCCCAGTTTTCGGACCGCTATTCCTTTTACGTAGGCCTCATTTATTCTGTATCGAAGCTTTCTTCTTTTATATGCTGCTCTGTCATCCCGCATGAGATAAAGCTGTTTTTGAATATTTTTACCTCTGTATCCCGCCTCATACATTTTTATCCATAAATGATAATCTTCTACCCGTAAAATACTTTTTTTCTCTGTGTATCCAGCCACTGCATCGTATGCTTCTTTTCTTACCATACATGGTGCATGGCAAAACGGAGATCCATACAGAAAATCCTTTTTCTTTGGATATTCCGGATGACTTATCTTTCCCCATATTCCTGTTTGATCAAAATATCCCATATCTGTGCTTACGATCGAAATTGTTTTCTCTGTTTCCAATGTTTCATATTCAGCCGCAAATCGTTCCGGCAGACAGATATCATCTCCATCCATTCTTGCAACGTACTTTCCTTTGACCGCTTTCAGACATCGGTTCAAGGTATAATTAAGTCCCCTGTTTTCTCTGTTTCTCAGTAAGATCATTTTTTCCGGATATCTTTTCATATAAAGCTCTGCCACTTCGTACGTTGCATCGGATGATCCATCATCGCACATAATCAACTCCCATTCTTCCATTGTCTGGTTTAAAATCGACTCAATTGCTTCTGACAGCGTATCCGCACAGTTATACATTCCCATAATTACACTGATCTCTGGATTTTTCATATAAGCCCCCATATAAAATGCATCTGATAATAAAAGAATCCAATATATCCCAAAACAGCAGCACTTTTTATAATTTTCGCCGAATTCTCTGTAAAAATATTTTCCATTTCCCAGGGAAGTAAAATGGACGCAGAATACATAGATCCATAGGAAATCAGCCGTCCTATGAATATACCGGAAGTTTTCATTGATACAACTGCAATTCCACTTGTCAGGATTGAGAAGTTTGTCATAATGTTAATTACCGGGTTATCCGCTTCTTTGATCTGCCTGCGTCCAACCACAGAAAAAATCATAGGAATAGAATAGACAAATACTCTGATTGGATTGGTTCCATTATCCTCCCACTCTTTCCAGTCCGTTACCATATTAGAATACTGTGTATTTGACAGCGCATCGTTCATCCCATCTGTAAACCTGTTTACAAATATCAGTATTAAAATGCATCCTAAAATACACAGCACACTCTTTTTATTCCATGCTTTCCCCTGCACAATAAAGATAATCGGTACCATAAGAAGCGCTGACGCATGGAACGTTGCCCCTAACAGGATAATTACTGTCAGTGGTACATATTTTCTTTTCAGAAGCAATGGAAATCCCGCCATAATAATTGCAATCGCCAAAAACTGGCGAATACCATTCTGACACCAGGACATGTAATCCGTTCCTGCAACAAAAATAAATATACTCATCCAATAGTTTTCACTATATTTCCGGTAGATAAATGCCATGCATAACATTTGTACTGCAGCTATGATCAGAAAAAAACAAACAGATGAATTTCCAATAAAGCTTTTTAAAACCACCATGAAAACGGAAAAACCTTTATCTTTTTTTATTCCCTGAAGATAGAATGGGAGCTCGGCTATCCTATTCGGTGCTTCGCTGAAAACTCTCCGGTATGCATAGGTGTCTCCAAAATTATCAGATCGTAATGCTGCTGCTATTATGTACGGAATCACCAGCAGCACCGCCGGTGCCATCTGCCATCTTTCTTCGATCCTTCCCATAACGATCTCCTGCTTTTTCGGCAGAAATCTTGTCAGAATTATCCCTGCTGTCAAAATCCAAATTAATTGAAACCAATAGTTCGTTATGGACATCTTTCACATCTCTCCTTTTGTTTTACTGAAATTCTCTTTTTTCATCCTCCCGCAGACTCTGCACTGTTTTCTCCACCACAACTTCTTTCCGAAACTCTCTCTCCATCTTCTCTCTCCCCGCCTGTCCCATCCTCTCCCGTTCTTCTCTGCTGCAATGCAGCATCTCTTTCATTGCCCGATACAGCATTTCTTTATTTTTCGCCTCAACCAGCAGACCGCTTTTCCCATTTTCTACGCTCTCCCTGCACCCCGGAATATTGCTTGTGATGACCGGGCGGCCTGTGGCGGCGGCTTCTAAAAGGACATTACTCATTCCCTCATGGTAACTGGGAAGCACTACGCAGTCTGCTTCTATGTAAAACGGACGTGGATCCGGCTGAAAGCCGTAGAAATGGGCGATGTCGCATTTTTCCAGTTCTTTTACCTGTTCTTTGTATTCATCCTCAAAAAATCCAACCAGGTCAAGGACAAAGTTTTCGTTTTCTTTTTTCAGACGCCGGACGGCATAAAACAATTCGTCGATTCCTTTTTCTTTCATGATTCGTCCAAGATACAGAAAATGGATTCGTGTGTGCTTCGGATAAGGCTGCATTTTGTATCTCTCTAAATTAATTCCCGCACCGGGCAGGACGATCTGGCGATCGGCGGATATGATTTTTCTTTTACAAAATTCACAGGCATTTTCTTTATTTTCGAAAAAGACGTATTTCACTTTTTGGAACGCTTTTTGATATAAAATTGTAACAATCCAGGCTAAGACTGGTTTTTGAAATGCCGTTCCCAACCCCTGTACATTGGCATAATACGGAATTTGCTTTTGACCGCTGAGCAGGCCTATGTAGATATTCGGTTTTATGGAATAGGTGAGTACAAGATCTGGCTTCACTTTTTTCAGCAGCCGATCATAATCCCATAGCAGCTTTGCTTCCGTGAATGGATTCACCCCACGGCGGTTCATGGATATTGGAATGCATCGGATTCCCATGTTCTGGAAATCTTCTTCATGCCCGACAAATGGCATCGCCAGAATCACTTCATATTCTTTCTGCAATGCTTCTGCCAGTTCTCTTCGAAACTGCCAGAACATATACGAATGGTTTGTTACAATCAGAAGTCGTTTTTTCATTGTTCTTTCCCGTTTCGTGTAATATCTTGCATTGTTTGATTACTTATTTCATTATTTCTTTTATAAATTATATCATCTTTCCATTAATATGCAATTACTTTTCTCATTATTTTCCAGTAATTTTCTTTCGTTTTCGACAGTATCCACTCTGCTTTTACTTTTTTCTTCTCTTTTCCCCATTTACCGCCGCCTGTTTTCCAACTACGAGAAACACACATTTGGTTCAGAGTTCGTAAACAAGGTCAGATCCTTTTCTATGCAAAAACAGGGCAGAACGTTTTGTTTTTTCCACACGTTCTGCCCTGTTTTTCCTTCCGGTTTTAATGATTTACTTTCGCTTTCTGCATCTGTTTTTCCATCATTCCCTCATGAATTCCATCCTGCCGCAGTACCGCGCCGGCTGTCTTCCAGAGGCATTCGAGATCCATTCCTAATGCAATGTGATGCACATAATATCCGTCCAGTTCCGCTTTCTCCCGGATCGGAAGTTCATCCCGCCCATGGATCTGTGCCCAGCCGGTGAGGCCCGGACGGACACTGTTTGCGCCGTACTGCTCCCGCTCAGAGATCAGATCCTCCTGATTCCAGAGCGCCGGACGCGGACCGACGAGCGCCATGTCGCCTTTTAAAATATTGAAGAGCTGCGGCAGCTCATCGAGGGATGTTTTCCTTAGAAAGCGTCCGACTCTTGTGATAAAGAGATCGGGATGGTTCAGCAGATGTGTCGGCATATCATGCGGCGTGTCGATGCGCATCGTGCGGAATTTGTATATGTAAAAATACTGCCCGTTCCGGCCCACTCTCTTCTGCCGGAACAGCACCGGTCCCGGAGAATCCAGGCGGACTGCAATGCCGACTCCCAGCAGCAGCCACGATAATGCTGCCGTTCCCACAAGCGCCAGCAGACGGTCCAACAGATTTTTCAGATACTTTTGATAAACTCCTTTTTTCTTCTCCCTCATGCTTTTCCTCCCTGCTCCCTTGCTGTCCGGTCACTGTTCCGACGTTCCTTCTCTTTCCCATAGCCGTACTTTCCGTAGCCGTAACCATATTTTCCATACCCGTAGCTGCCATAGCTGCTGTATCCGTAGCCCGTCGTGCCCTCCTGCACGCCGTTCAGCACATAGCCGCAGACCGGAATCTGCGAATCCTCGAAAAATTCCAGGGCACGCCGGACTTCCCGGTCCTTCGTTGTTCCCTGATGCACCACGAGAACTGCTCCGTCGGCAATTCCGCCGAACAGTGCCGCATCCGAAAGCACTCCGCACGGCGGCGTGTCGATGATCAGAAGATCGGCCTCTTCTTTCAGACTTTCGATCATGGTATTCATCCGTACCGAGCGCAGCAGCCTCGCAGGGTTCTGCGTACTTCCCGCTCCCGGCAGGATTTTCAGCATCAGATCCCGGCAGTCGGTAAGTGCCTCCTCCCAATCCATCTGTCCCTTCAGCACGGCAGCAATTCCACGCTCTTTCCGTCCGATCAGTCCCATACACTTCATCACCGAAGGATTCCGCAGATCTCCGTCCAGCAGTATTACGCGGTATTTCTTCTTTGCGAACGCCTCCGCCAGGTTCACGGCAACCGTCGTCTTTCCCTCCCCCGGCACGGCACTCGTCACAAGAAGAACCGGACAGTCACTTTTTCCAATTATTCTGTCCTCCGTCCTTGTCCGGATCAGCTGCACCGCCTCTTTGAAGGCATCCGGCACTTTTGGATTGCAGATGGTAATGGTCTGTTCCTTTACGCTGCTTCTTTTTTTGATCTTCGCCTGCGGCAGATTTCCAAGGAATGCCGCATTCGTCAGCTTTTTAATATCATCCGCCTGACGAATTGTCTTTCTTGTTCTCACGTAGAGGAACAACAGCAGGAAGGCCGCTGCAAGACCCGCTGCAGCACCATACGTGCCGGCCCGCACCGCATCCTGGCTGTTAACCGGCGCTGCCGGAACACCGCTTTCATCCACCACCGTCAGTGCCGTCGCACCGATGATATACTCTGCCACCTCCGGATAATTCGTGATAACGGATTTCATCACCCGATACGCCGTCTCCGGTGACGCGTCCCGCACACGGATAGTAAAAAGATTGGTATTTTCCATCACGCCCGCCTGAATTTCCGATGTCACCGCCCCAATTCCAAGATCCCGCGCCACAACATCCTTCAGTACGCCGCTTGTCACAAGATACGGAAAGGTCTTTCCAAGCTGCTGTGCCGTTACATTATCGTAATAAGAATAACCGACCGCACGGTTCGATCCGACCACGAACGAGGTATATGCCTCATAGACCGGCTGATACCGCAGCTTTGCCGTCAGAAAGGAGCCGCCTCCTGCAAGGATTACAAGCGCCAGCACACCAAAGAAGAATTTCCGGAGCGCCTGGAAATACTCCGCCAGAAAGGCGATCAGATCTATTTTCTCCGGTTCCGCTGCGGAATAGGTTTCATACGTTTCTCTGTTCATGCTCTTTTGCTCCCTCTCATCGTTCTGCCCTGCTGTAGGCGCCGTATCCGTAACCGTAACCATAGCTGCCTCCGATCCGCTCGCCGAATCCCGGATAAACATTGTCGAACACACAGCCGATGACCTTTTCTTCTTTCTGGTTCAGCGCGTCGATGGCATCGTTAATGTCCCGTGTCAGCACGCCGTCCTGCCGAACGGCAAGAACCGCACCATCAGCCAGCTCCACAAGCTCCTCCGCATCCGCGGCCGCGCCCATCGGCGGCGTATCCAGAATAATATAATCCATGTTTGTCCGGCACGTATCCAGAATCCGCCGGAAAATTTCACCGCCGACTGCTTCCGACGGTTCCTCCAGCCGTTCCCGGCAGATGCCCATGTAAACATTCGTATCCTTGTATTTTTCAAAAACGCCGGATGCCGACTCCTTTCCGACTGCTGCCTGTCCGAAATCTTTTCCGGCCTTTTGCGGAAGTTCAAAAATCTTATACAGCGCCGGCTGACGAAAATCACAGTCCAGCAGAAGGACACGGTTCTGTTCCTCCGAAAGGGCAAGCGCCAGATTGGCGGCAAGCGTCGACTTTCCTTCATTTTCCGCCACACTGGTCACCAGCAGCACTTTTCCCCCTCTCCGGTCGAGTCTTCCGCGCACACGGGAAGTAATGCGCTTCAGGGATTCCACATAGGGAAAGCTCCGTGCCGGATTCGTGATCAGCATGGAGCTGTTTTTCCTCTTTTTTTCATGGTACACGGTTCCCAGCAGATCCGCATCAATCTTGCGGCCAAATTCCGTTTCATTTTTGACGGTATCCCGTAGAAAGGAAAAGAAGCCCACCAGCGCCGCCGTACCAAGCGCGGCCGCCAGAAATGCCATTGCAGCGTACTTTTCCGTCGGAATCCGGTTCGACGGATTGCCGGAAACCTGCGGCTGCTGCAGTGTCTCCAATACTACATTGGGAATAATATAATCCGAAATGGTTGTGTAGTTCGTCAGCACCGACCGCAGTACCCGAAAGGCTGTTTCCGGCGAATCGGCTGTCACGGAAAGCTCCATTAAATTGGATTCCGGCACAATTGAAGCGCTCATACCCGCCGGAAAGGATGAGCATCCCAGCTCCTCCATCACTTTTTTCTTTAAAATATTGTTTTCCAGAATCGCCTGAAATTTCTGCGTCATCTCATACGTCGCAGAAAGGCTCGATGCTGCATTTGCATTCTCACCGCGCCCCATCACGGCAAACGTGGTTTTCACCGTGTACTGATCTCGATGGACTGCCGTCAGCACCGTGTAGGTTATCATCGCCGCCGAACAGGCAATCAGAAGGATGATCCACCAGTTTTTTGCCATATCACACAGAATGCTCCGAAGATCCCAGTCTGCTTCGCCGTTCTGTCCGTTTCCTGTTCTGTCGTATTCTCCCATCTGGAACCTCCTCATTCATTGACGCAGACAATCAGGCGGATGGAGCCTGTCTTTCCCTCCTCTGATGTCACGGTATACGTTACTTCATAGACACCTTCCTTTCCGGTGTCAACCGGATTCTCTATGGAAAGTTTTTCTTCCCCAAGGATCTCGTCTTCCGCGGAAACCGCGTGAAGTTCATCGTCCTCTCCTTTTTCATACGTCATCAGATCCACATTCACCTGTTCCAGATAATCCTTCGGATCAAACGCCTGCTGCAGTTCCAGATGGATCAGATATTCGCTTAAAGTAATCTGCGGCTTTCCGCTCTCCTCGGCCGGATCGTAGAGTTCCACCGTCACCGGAAGACTCGTCACATCCCCGGCACGGTTGGCAGCAGAATACGTTACCTGATACAGCCCGGGCGTGCTGCTGATCTCATCCTGATACGAGAGCCGGATGCGGTCCGTAATCGTTCCGTCCAGACAGTCCTCTGCGGAAAGTCCTTCCGTCAGGTCATCTGCATTCACACTGAACCGGAGCGGCCCATCCAGGGAAAAGACCGGCGATGTATAGTCGTTATAGACCATTTCCCGTTCCGCGTGGGTGACATTGTTGTCCGAATCAAAGGCAACGATGCTGATTTTCCGCCGCCCTTTTTCGATAAAGTTGGAAATATGTTCTACTGCAAGCGAATCCGTCACATCGCCGTCCTTCGCATCGTACGCCGTCACGCCGGACAGAAGCTCCGCCTCATCCGCGTGGATACTGACCGAAATTTCACTGTTATCCATCGAAATCTCTGGCCCTTTCCCGTCTTTTCCGGTTCGCTGCCGCATCAGGCACCCGCCAAACGCGAGCGATGAGGCAAGAAATAAAATCAGAACAGCCGCTCTCATTTTGTGCATATCCTTTTGATGTCTCCTTTCGTTTTTCAGACAAACCAGCGTCTTTTCCGCCTTCGTTCCGGAGACGGCTCATACAGAACCGGCCGGTTCTCCAGAATTCTCCTCGGATTTACCTTCAGCAGAAGCTCCGCATACGATTCACCGTACCACTCCGACAGAAATTCCCGGATCGGTCTCATGTCCGGCGTCCGGTAATCAGCGCGGTGGGCATCGCTTGCCGCACAGCCTGCCAGACGGTTTTCCAGCAGATAATGCGCTGTCCGCTCTGCTTCTTTTCCAAATCTTCCAAATACGCTTCCTTTGTTCATCTGCAGAACTGCACCCATTTCCCGGAACTCATACAGAAGCTCCGGCGAATCCTGCACGCAGAAATACCGCTCCGGATGTGCCAGCACCGGGATCTTTCCCATGGCCGGAAATTCCATCAGCCGCCTTCTGATCCCGTCCGGTGCCATGTCAAACGGCACCTCGATCAGATAATAGCGGCTTTCATGAAGCGGTATCAGCTTTCTCTCTCTGATTTTTTCGTTCAGCGGCCCGATGCTCATAATTTCCATGCCGCGCACCAGGCTGATGGGGATGTGTTCCTTCCGGATTTCCTGTTCCAGACGGTAAAACAGCTCCAAAAGCTGCTCCGAATCGTAATTGACATACCCATCCTCCACGCCCTCGATTCCCGTCTGGTTTGCATGCGGTGTCACAGCAAGGATACGCACTCCGCTCTTTGCCGCAATTTCCGCCATCTCAAGGGATGTGGACAGATTCGGGGAACCGTCGTCAACCCCCGGCAGAATATGTATATGAAGGTCCGTCATGCTTCTTTTCTCCTTCGTACTGATATTCCGGCACCATTCTCTTTACCCTCTCGCAGATGTCCGGACATTCGTTTTCCGCCGCCCGCTCGAGTTCTTTCATCTGTTTTCGGAATACCGTCTCATCAAATGCAATCTGCCGGCCGATAAAAATGCGGCTGTTTTCTGTCGTCTGCATCCCCTCCTCATTCATCAGCAGCTCCTCATACAGCTTTTCGCCCGGCCGCAGGCCAATGTACTTGATCTCGATTTCCACTCCCGGCTCATACCCGGAAAGGCGGATCATGTTTTTCGCAAGGTCCGCAATCCGGACAGGATCTCCCATGTTCAGGACAAAAATCTGGCCATTTTTCGCATACGCGCCCGCCTCGAGCACCAGACTGACCGCCTCCGGAATCGTCATAAAATAACGGATGATGTCCGGATGCGTGACCGTCACCGGCCCGCCGTGCTCAATCTGACGACGGAACAGCGGAATGACGCTGCCGTTGCTGCCGAGCACATTGCCAAACCGCACCGCCGCAAACTCCGTGGTGCTGTGTTTTCCAATCATCTGGATCACCATCTCGCAGAGCCGCTTGCTCGCTCCCATAATGTTTGTCGGATTGACTGCCTTGTCCGTCGAAATCAGAATAAATTTTTTTACGTGATACCGGCTTGCCGTGCGCGCCGTCTTCAAGGTTCCGATCACGTTATTTTTGATCGCCTCGTTCGGACTGTCCTCCATCAGGGGGACGTGCTTGTGCGCCGCCGCATGAAAGACGATATCCGGCCGGTACCTGGAAAACATTGACTGCAGCCGCCGTTCATCGCGCACGGAACCGATCCGTACCGTCATGTTGAGATCCGGGAACTCCCATTCCAGCGCTTTCTGGATCTGGTATGCATTGTTTTCATAAATATCAAAAATGATCAGATGACCGACACCGTGGCCTGCCAGCTGGCGGCAGATCTCGCTGCCGATCGAGCCTCCCCCTCCCGTCACAAGAACGGTTTTCCCTTTGACATAATCGAGAATCGCATCGAGATCGACCCGGACGGGATCTCTCGGCAGCAGATCCTCAATTTTAATTTTTTTTCTGATCTTTTTTTCTTCCTTCATAGCTCCCACTCTCATTCTATTCGACGTCTTCCCCGTTCTCAGTCATCCTGTTTTTCCTGCTCCTGCAGACAGTCTTCGAGCAGATACAACAGTTCCAGCGCCGAACGGAAACCTGCTTTCTGTTTTCCGCAGATCAGAAATCCCTGCAGACTGCAATGCTGACGGAACTGAATCTGAATGCTGACCATCCGCTCCGTTCCGGCTGGAAGTGTGGTATCCTGCCGGTTTATCATTCCCTCCGTAAATTCCCATTCGTCTTTTTCTTCTTCCCGCAGGCTTCTCATACGGCTTCCCGCCTCCGGCATACCGAGCAAATCATAAATCCGGTTCATCCGAAGCAGCATTTCCCCGTATCCATCAAACGGAACATCGTAATGCAGAAGCGGCAGGCGGATCACGCCTTTGGAATGGCTTCCGTCCAGCTCCTGAAAACATAAGAATAATGCTACATCTGCTGTTGTATGTACCTTTTCTCTGATTTCTTCCATTTCTCTTCTCATAACCTTCTCCACCCCGCTCTTTCTTCTTGTTTTTATAGTAATGTTATATGTAATATTTATTTTTGGAATATTATACCAAATCTATCTCGCATCGTCAATCTGCTTATGCCTCCTTTTCTTTCGATTTTCACTTTCTTTTCTGTGTTTTTTCTACATGGAGTTTGCTTTTTTGATCTTTTTCGAGTTCTGGTGTCGCGGTGCGTCACTGTTCGTCGAACGATTTTATCAGAAGTGAGGCCTTTCGGCTTGAATGAAATCCTGTGGATGTGCTAAACTACAGTTTGTAATTGTATGATCGTTCCTGTAATGATTTCATAGTTACAGTATCATGTTTTCCTGCACCAGACAACCGCTTCGACGTGAACGGCTGCACATCGACGCAAACGGTAAGTAATTCAGGAGGTGGTAATTTTGTACTCAGAGTTGATTTTTCCATTGAATTCCAACAATCCGGTTCTTCTCGAAATTCCGGTCATCATCACACAGGGCGCCTCGGAACGAATCCGGTTTCCGCTGGATGATCTCATCTATGTGGAGGCCTGTCAGCACCGGCTGATTCTGCATACCGTTCAGGGTGACTTTTCAACCCGGTGCACATTTACCGGCCTGACGGTATGTCTTGCCCCAACCGGCCGTTTTTTCCGCAACGGAAAGGGTCTGCTGATCAATTTCTCCCACGTTGCACTCGTGCAGGCAACCGGCGAGGTTCTGCTGAAAAACGGACAGACCGTCTTCTGCAGCCGCAGACGGAAGCGTGAAACCCGCGAAGCCTTCCTCGCTTATGCCAGAACACTGTCCCGCCGCTTATAATATGATTTTAATTTTCTATGTCCTGCAGCCTTTGATCCACCGATGCAAAGGACAGCAGCCGCTGGTTCTGTTTTCAAACCAACGGCTGCTGTCCTGTTTCTGTTTATTTTTCAGTTTTTCCCTGCCGCTTCCATCCGCGCTGCAAACTGCACATAGAAATCGGTCTCTGTGTCATACGGAAGCAGATAAAACAGCTTCAGAATCCCCATGCTGATCTGTTGCCGCAGTGCGTCATCCTCAGTCCGGCGCGCCTCGTTCTGTTTTTCTCTCAAATAGTAATGCCATTCGTTCGTAAACGCTTCATACTTTCCGAGCTCCGGCGTGTCGAGCCAGCGGCGGACTTTGACTTTTGTCTTATTCTCCTTCGGACATTCGCTGACCTGAAGAAAATAGGAAAACGTTCCGTTCTCATACAGCCGTCCCAGCGGAAACATCCTGCAGAAGCCCGGCCGCGCATCGTGAATGCTGCACCGGCCCTCATCATTTAAGAAACTGCACTGGTCTGACTGCTCCGTCATCTTCAGATGCGGCAGAATCACGCCGTCCACTACGCGGAGCGAAATGTATCCCGCCGTCAGAATCTCCTCCATCGTTTTGCCGAGCTTCCTCTCCAGCCGGTACAGGTCCATCGGATCGAGCACAATCGAGTCGCCCATCCCATGGCAGCAGGCGGAGCATCCGCGGCAGTCGTCGCAGCCCACTTTTACCATATCATTCGCTCCATATCGTTTTCCGTCTGAAATCTTGTCTATATCTACGTTACGTTCCATACTTTCTTCCTGTCTGTTCTTTATTTTTTATACTCAAAATCCGGAATCTGATGCCATCTCTCCCGGAAATAATGTGCCGCCAGTTTCGGCTTGCGGTCGCGGGTGAAGATTCCCTTCTTGTTGCCCTGTACACGCAGGAGGCTCTGGCTCGTCGCAAAGTCTGCGAAGTTTTTCCCCCGGCTGCAGTTTTTTGGTCAGCTCCGCTGCCAGCGGCTTTTCATACCATTTTTCTTGTATGTCCCCCTGTTTTTCCTGCCGGTTTACGTTCCGGCGCGCTCTGCCCCCACGACATGCAGCACCTGGTCCTTTACCTGGAATTTGATTTCCATTCCCGCAAAGGAAAGCCCGTAAACGCGCTCTTCACTGTTCTGATACGACGGGCGCGGATCCTGCTCCAGCACTTTTTTCAGTGCCTCCCGGCGGTCCGCCGGAATTTTTTCCAGCAGCTCGTCCGGAATTTCAACGGAAATGAAGTATTCCTTCGTTTTTTCCGTAAAGCTGCCAAGTGCCTCCGCATGGCTGTCCACATGCGGCAGATACGGTTTGATGTCCAGAATCGGCGTACCGTCCATCAGATCTGCGCCCGACAGATGAAGCACCGGACCGAGTGTCGGATGCTGCTCCACGCCCTCCAGCTTTACCGAAGAAAGCCCGATCGGATTGGGCCGGAACGGGGAGCGCGTTGCAAATACACCGACCCGCTTATTTCCGCCAAGCCGCGGCGGCCGCACCATCGGCGACCAGGTGTCGCGCACAGCCTCGGAAAACTCCCAGATCAGCCAGAGATGGGAATATTCCTCGATGCCGCGCAGCGCATTCGCATCGCGGAACTCCGGTTCAAAGACGATCGTACTCTTTAATTCTTCAATCAGCCCGCTCTGCCGCGGAATCCCGAACTTTTCCGGGAAATCCGTGTGGATCCGGGCAATCACTTTCACTGCAATTTCTTCTGCCAAAACGGTTTTCTCCTTTATCCTTACCAGACTCTGAATAGGTTTATTCTAACATTTTGCCGGAAAAAAGTCCACCTGCCAGCCGGCAGTTGGCGGAAAAGTGTCAGAAAAGAACGGATTTCTCATAATTTGCAAATCCGTTTTTCTATCCTATGACCGAAAAAAAGAACAGGAACCGTTTTGCTGTTCCGATTCCTGTTCTCTCCTCTTTATGCTCCAAGTTCCCGCATGCCTTTCAGCAGGCCTTCGATCTGTTCTGCTATTTCTTTTACTTTCGCTTCCATTCCCAGCAGTTCCTGGCGGTACATCTGATTTTTCTTTTCCGTATCCAGTACATGTACCGTCTGGACCAGAAACGCTCCGGCCTTCGGCTGAAGCTCCTCCGGCAGATGCGTTTCCTTTAAGCGGTTCCGAAAGCTTTCCAGGTCATTCCCTGCAGCCCTCAGATACTGATTCATGTGGATCCCTGTGTGGCGCATCATCGCTCTGCCCTCGCCGCGTACCTTTGCGTACGTTCTCTGGCTTTTGGCTGCATACAATGTCATCTGTACATACATCAGACTGGTCAGCGCCTTTTCTCCGGTCATTGCTGTTTCATATAATTCTTTTTTCACTCTCTCGCTGCTCATACATTCCTCTTTCCGCCACTTTTGTTCCGCTGGCAACGGTTTGGATTGCTCCGGCAGTTCATGTTGTCTTTGGTATTCAGGAGTATAAAAAAAGACTCCTATCATGACGACTGCCACAATAAAAGTCTTGCGTTCTCATTTGATACGGACGTCTCTCGACATCGGCTGACGATTTCAAACCCACCCGGGATGCGTTTTTGTTTCCCGCGGCGTTTCGCTACTCCCTTTTACTTGTTGATGTGTATATTAGCACACTTCCTGTCGAATTGCAAGTATATTTTTTGCATTTTGTCCCTCATTTCATGCAACTTACGTTTTTTCATTTGTGTTTCTTCCTATATAAATGCACCGCCGGAAAGCATACCGCTCCGACTGCCAGCACAAGAAAAACGATATCTGCATACATCTTCACATATCCAGCCGCCTGCTCCCACGCCGCACCGACCGCAGCACCGATTCCGACGAGAAGAATGTTCCACACCGTGCTTCCGATGATTGTAAACAGCAGAAATTTCGGCATCTCCATCCGTGCCATCCCGGCGGGGACGGAAATGAGGCTTCGGATGATGGGAATGCACCGGCCGAACAGAACGGCCCGCTGGCCTTTCTTCTGAAACCATGTAATCGTTTTCCAGGCATCCTCCGCGTGAAATCCGAGAAGCTTCATCGGGCGGCTGTCGAGCAGTTCACTAAGGCTCTCCGGGCTGACAAGCGTTCCCGCTCCATAGAGAACCAGCGCCCCGAGAAGCGATCCTGCCGTGGATGACAGCACAACGCCCGCCGGATGCAGACGGGTGCATGTCGTCAGAAAACCGCCGAACGTCAGAATCACCTCAGAGGGGATCGGCGGAAAGACATTTTCCACTGCAATCAGAATCAGGACGCCGACATATCCAAAGCGGTTGACCATATCCAGGATTACGTTCTGCAAGCTTTCTCCGTTCCAGCAGCTCCGCACCGTTTTGAGACCTGCGGCGTTTTCCCGTCTCTGCTCTGCGTCACGGAATCGCTGCTTTTTCCTTCTTCCCCTGCATTCTATGCACCGCCGCCCCTCTGCATGACCCTTTTTTCCGCCAAAACTTTCCTCTGTTTACGATTCCGTCAGATTTTCTTTGTTTTGTTTTCATCTTCTCTTCAGAAAAGCTTTATCTCATGTACACATTCTGGTCACAATTTTTCCGTATACTAATCTCATCAACAACGAAGGAAACAAACACAAACCTCCATCGTTTTTCTATAAATTTTAACCAGGAGACAGCAAAGCACCCTTGGAAGCATGTCTCCCATGCCAACCTTTCTAATAGATAGATTTCTTTTTCATACCGCCGGGACCCTGACAAGTCCCGGCCTCTCTCCTTTTTAGGAGATTTTTTTATTTTCAGCTCTTTTTTTCCTTAATTTTCTAAAGTTCCCACGATAATTTTTTCTTGCACGTGACTTTTCCGTATAGTAAAATAAAAATAGTTGTTTTTTAACAGACACCATGGATAAAAAAGGGAGAAAAATACCATGAAGATTGGATTTGACAATGAGAAGTACCTGAAAATGCAGTCTGAGCATATCCGCGACCGCATCAACCAGTTTGACAACAAGCTGTATCTGGAATTCGGCGGAAAGCTGTTCGACGATTTCCACGCATCCCGCGTTCTTCCGGGCTTTGCACCGGACGCCAAACTGCGCATGCTGATGCAGCTCTCCGACCAGGCAGAGATTGTAATGGCAATTTCCGCAGCCGATATTGAGAAAAACAAAATCCGCGGCGACCTCGGCATCACCTATGACAGCGACGTGCTCCGTCTGATCGACGAGTTCCGCGGACGCGGCCTCTATGTCGGCAGTGTTGTCATCACGCAGTATTCCGGACAGCACAGTGCAGACGCGTTCAAGAAGAGACTGCAGAAGCTCGGCATCCCGGTTTACATTCACTACACGATTCCGGGCTATCCGCACAATGTGCCGCTGATCGTGAGCGATGAGGGATACGGAAAGAACGAGTATATCGAGACAACCCGCCCGCTCGTTGTCGTTACCGCACCGGGACCGGGAAGCGGAAAGATGGCAACCTGCCTTTCCCAGCTTTACCATGAGCACAAACGCGGTGTAAACGCCGGCTATGCAAAATATGAGACCTTCCCGATCTGGAATCTGCCGCTGAAGCACCCGGTCAACCTGGCTTACGAGGCTGCTACCGCCGATCTGAACGATGTCAACATGATCGACCCGTTCCACCTCGAGGCATACGGCATGACAACCGTCAACTACAACCGTGATGTCGAGATTTTCCCGGTTCTGCGTGCGATCTTCCAGCAGATCTTCGGCGAGAGCCCGTACAAATCCCCGACCGACATGGGTGTCAATATGGCCGGAAACTGTATCATTGATGATGAGGCATGCCGCGAGGCTTCCCGTCAGGAGATCATCCGCCGCTACTACACCGCTGTCGACGGCATCGCAGACGGTTCCCGTTCCGAGACCGAGGCTTACAAGATTGAGCTGCTGATGAAACAGGAAAACATCGTTGCCGCAGACCGCACCACCGTTTCCCCGGCTCTCGTCCGTGCCGAGGCAACCAGCGCACCGGCTGCTGCCATGGAGCTTCCGGACGGACGCGTCATCACCGGAAAGACCGGCGATCTGCTTGGATCGAGTGCAGCGCTTCTGCTGAATGTGTTAAAAGAGCTCTCCGGCATCGACCATGACGTACATGTTCTCTCACCGGAATCCATCGCTCCGATCCAGACCCTGAAAACCAAGTACCTCGGAAGCAAGAACCCGCGTCTTCATACCGACGAGGTTCTGATTGCGCTGTCTGCTACTGCTGCACAGAGCGAGGATGCACAGAAAGCACTCTCCTGCCTGCCGCAGTTAAAGGGCTGCCAGGTGCACTCCAGCGTTATGCTCTCCGATGTGGACCGCAAAATGTTCCAGCGTCTGGGATGCGATCTGACCTGTGAGCCGAAATTTCAGTAAATTATTTTTATATCTTGGACATAAAAAATCCAGGGCATACGGTACTTTCCGTACCTGCCCTGGATTTTTTTCTGTCCGGCTTCTGTTTATAAATTTTCTTTTCCGAATCCCATCGGCAGCAGCTCCTCGAGTGTCATTTCTTTCCAGGAACCGTCGCCCTTGCAGAGAAGGACGAGAAATTCGTTCGGATCAACGAATTCCCGCAGAACCTGACGGCAGACACCGCACGGTGTGCAGAAATCCTCCGGCTCTGCCTCTCCCGGGCCGCCGCAGACGGCGATCGCGTCAAATTCCGTTATGCCCTCGGATACGGCTTTGAAGACCGCGGTGCGCTCCGCGCAGTTTGTCGGTGTATACGCCGCATTTTCAATGTTGCATCCGGTATAAATCGTTCCATTCTTTGCCAGAACCGCCGCACCTACGCGGAATTTCGAATACGGCACATACGCAAATTTCCGCGCCGCCAGAGCCTGTTTTACCAGCTCCTGTTTTATTTCTGTGCTGATTTCCTGTTTCATATCCAGCATCCCCTTTCCAGTATCCCCTTATTTTTTCTTTCTTATTTCTGATCTTCCAGGATCAGAATCCGCAGCGCCTCGATGGCTACCTGGATCGCACCTTCCGTATCGTGCGTAATGTGGTTCTCCATGCCGCGTTTCACTCTCTCCTGATTTCCCATCACAAGAAAATCCGATCCGGCACGGACGCCGCGGGCACTTGCCACGATAAAGAGCGCCGCCGATTCCATCTCTGACGCTTTGCATCCAAGCTTCATCCATGCATCCCATTTTTTCAGCAGCTCATCACCGACCGGCATCTGCTCCGGGTCGTGCTGGCCGTAGAAGGAATCTTTGCACTGTACCACGCCCGCATGCCATTTTTTCCCAAGATTCTTTGCCGCCTGCACCAGCGCATTCGTCACGGTAAGGTCTGCTACCGCCGGGAACTCGATCGGTGCGTATTCCTTTGACGTTCCCTCCGCACGGATCGCTCCCGTTGCCACCACGATATCGCCGCCCTCTACATCGAGTGCCATACCGCCGCATGTTCCGACACGGATAAATGTATCGGCGCCGCACTGGATCAGCTCTTCCATCGCGATGGAAGCCGACGGACCGCCGATGCCGGTAGATGTAACGGAAACCTTTACACCGTCCAAAGTACCCGTATAAGTCACAAATTCCCGGCTGTCTGCGACGAGCACCGGGTTCTCAAAGTAAGCTGCAATTTTTTTACACCGTTTGGGATCTCCCGGCAGAATCACGTACCGTCCCACATCGCCTTTTCGGATCTGCAGATGGTACTGCAGCCCTTCTTCTCCTGAATAATTCTGCATATGCAAAAACCTCCTCATATAATCAAGTGTTTTTTATTGAAAATTCAAGGTTTTTCAACCTTTCATATCTCAGTGAATAAGCCACAGCTATGAGCATTTCGATGTATCAGGTACTGAAATAGCGGTTGAATGGT